>NZ_PQVI01000099.1 GCF_002921145.1 Avibacterium endocarditidis | reverse complement strand
CGAAAATATAATGGAATTAACCGAAAAAACTTTCCTTTATTCTTGAAGGAATGTGAATTTCGGTTTAACTTTGGGCCACCAAAAGAGCAGTTAAAAATATTGCGAAAATGGTGTGAAATTTAGGGCTAATCTACTACAGCCCCAAATTTTAAGGATTGCTTAAACTGCTTTTCATTGCGATAAGCACGTGCCAGATTCGCTAATTCATTTTCAGAATATTGATTTGGCGTACAATTAGCACAAAAAGAAATGGCTTCAGCATAACGTGATTGTCGCATAAGTAATGCGATTAAATCATCACGTACCTTCAATCATGAGTTTGTTGATAAAGCGTCTTGAGTTGGGGAATGGCGGCTTTGAGCTGTGTTTCACCTTGACGTGAAAAAATATAATCTCTTCACGTCTAGCATCAATCTCAGTTGTAGCCTGTGCAGTTTCCACTCCACAAAAAGACAAAATACCTAAAGTTACTAAACTAAATTTATTTGTCATATTGGTTCATCTAGGTTAAAAAACAAAACTAAAACGCAATCAAGTAATTGTCTATTGCATACCTAACTGCATTTTTATAACTGTTAATAATATAAATTTTTGTTCAATTTATGTCAATTAATCTTTTTTTAGGTAAATTTTGCGCGTACTCGCCAATAACTTTCGACAATTCACGTGCTTTGACAATCTATCACCCACAAATAACCAAAGTATTTGAATCTAAGGCATGCTCAAAAGTTGCTTTGTGTATGAATTACGTTGTGAATCCTAGCAAACTCCAGTGAAAAGGAAAATTTCCATTATTTTATCAAAATGCTTCTGGAGCTCTAGGTAGTAAAAAAGAATTATCCTCTCGAAAAAAAGTGTCACACATTAATTTTATAATCAATCAAAACAGGAAATAAAGCTTGATAAATTTACAATTTTATCAATGTGTTATTTTTAAAATGAGAGAGTGATGAGGTATGGGGAATGTCAGTGACAGGGTTTTCTATAAAAATTGGTTCTGCCTGAAATAGATGCTTTTCTGCCCTAGAAACAACTGTGAGAACGGCCAATATAACAAGCTAACAGGACAAAACCTCGTAAACTAATGCTAGAACAATTGGCTCATCGTAATCTGAAACATAGGGGGAATTACAGTATTCTTGTAGTCAGCGAAATAACCCCAAAAATTGTCAAGATTTAAAACTCATTTCAAATACAGATATGCTTTGTTAGTCGGTGGTAAATTCATGGTTCGTTACATTAGTGATGAATAACAATCCGCATGTGAAATGTGCGGATTGTTATCGGTTAGCAAAGTATAACACTTAGAAAGTGTAACCTATTTCAGCATTGATATCACGTTGGCGGTAATTACCTGTATTAAAACTGGTGGACACTTTCCAACCCTGATGCTGGTAACTCACGCCCGCACCAAACTGTACTTGAGTTTTCGGGTAAATCTTATTGCGTTGATCTACCTTAGTTTGTACGCCGAAATAATTTGCCTCGCCTTTAGTTTTGCTGGATAAGGTTTTTTGCACGCGCGTGTGAGCAAAAAGATTGATATTACCGAATTGGTAATTAAGCTGGGAAACAGCACCAAGACTACTAAACTGGGTTTTCAGTTTACTTATTTGAACATCATTGCTCGTTGTCAAATGAGATAATTCTTTGTATCCGTAGGCAAGATCAAACATATTGTGCCAGCTTAAATTCGCCGTAATCGGATAACGCCACGCCATTCCAACATTGGCGCCATAGCCCGTTGTGCGGCCTTCATTGTTGTTGCGTTCAGCATTAAAGCTGCTTTGGTATTTCAGCTTACCTTTGCCGTAATTCACCGCACCGAACAATTCAATTTGCGGCGATAAGGCATAGCCGTAGCGGAGTTGCAATTCGGTAAATCTTTCTTTTAAGGATTTAGTTACCGCTTTGTAACGTTCTTCATAGTTATGTCTTTGATTGCTTAAACGTGCGGCCAATTTATGTTTGCCCTCCACTTTCAAGCCATTAATTGCCACATTATTAAAACGTGATTTGTTATGAATATAAGTTAATTCTGGCTCAATATTGGCATTGTCTAGGGTTAACCAAACAGTGCTTTGTTGATGTTGAGCAAGATTATTTAACCAAGTTAGTGTTGCGCCTTGTTGTGCGTTTAACATCACTTGTTGCTGATGGGCGAAAGTTTGAATGCCCTGATAAAAAACATACTCGGCAAAATGTTGGCGATCGATATTCACCAATTTATTGGCCCATTTTTCCTGCTCAGCAGTGAGTGTTCCAGCGTAGTATTTCTTATCAAGTTCTGCTAAAGCCTGATCAAGCAATCGCGCATCATCACTCCACCCGGAGTATTTCGGATCAGATTGACGCACAAAATGCTTAGGATTGTCTTTATCCGTTTTGGTCGTATTTATGGTTTCAGCACCTCCGTTTTTTGCTGTATCTACAAGAGTGATGGAATTTTCATCTGTTTTTTTTCTTTTGATGTATTTTCTGAATCAGTTGCTGGTTCAGGGCGGTTTTCTTCCGCAGTATCCACAAGAGCGGTGGAATTTTCATCTGTTTTTTCTTTTAATGTATTTTCTAAATCAGCTGCTGGTTCAGGACGATGTTCTTCCGTAGTATCAATAAGTGCGGTGGAATTTTCGTCTATTTTTTCTTTTGGCGTATTTTATGAATCAGCTATTGGTTCAGGGCGGTTTTCTTCCACAGTATCCGTGCTATCCACAGGCGGATTATTTTCGTCCGTTTTTCCCCTTCATTAAAAGAACGTAAATCCACCCCGGTATCAACGTGGATCGCTCTTGCAAGTTTAACAAAATCACTTGTCGCCGTGCGATCGGTGTCTTGCCAATTGACTTCTATTGGTGAGTTTTCGGCTAAATCTTTTAATTTTTCCACCGCACTTTGGCGATCAAGGGAAAAGAGCAAAGGGCTATGTAAGGCAAGGGCAACGGCCATTGCAATCGGTGTAAATCTGATATTCATAATAGGATAAAAAGGTGAGATAAATTTTGCTAATTCTATATTTTTGAAAATTAGTTTCAATAAAATAATAATGCTTTTTAGGTGTAAGGCTTGTGATATGGATAAAAAAAGCCGATCTGACGATCGGCTTAAGTGAAATTTTCTGTTAAATCAATTTATTAACCAATCACTTGTGGTAAATAACCTGCTTGAATTAAGAACGGCACATTCATAATTAATAAACCTAATAACAGCGCAAGAATTAAGCCTAAACCACCGCCCATTACGCGATATGGTAAATCTGGATAACGTTTTCTTGCGCGCCACGCCAAGCCCACAGGCAATACTAAGCCGTAGAAGGTGAACATTTGTCCTGCATAGCCAAGGGCGGCGATAAAGCCGTCTGGGTAGAATAGCGCAAATGCCAACGGTGGAATAAAGGTTAATAAACCTAGCTGAATACGGTGCGCTTTAATGTTTACACGTTTTAATAAATCGTCTAAGCAGTCAAACAGCGATAACGCCACGCCAAGGAATGAGGTTACTAATGCAAGGGTTGAGAATGTTCTCACCGCGCCACTGATTAATGAGCTACCTGTGGCTTGGAATGTCGCATTGATTAAGCCGTTCAAGGTTGGATCATTATTTACAATTCGCACGAATTCCGATTGTGGGAACACGCCGTGGGTTGCCATTTGCCATAAAATATAGGCCACTAATGGAATTGCCGTTCCGCCGATAATAGCAATGCGTAAACGTTTAATATCGCCATCTAAGTATTTGTTAATACTAGGAATAATAACGTGGAAGCCAAATGACGTGAAGAACACAGGGCTTGCCGATACAATCAAGAAATCTTTCAATGGCATTGCAAGCAAGTTATCGCTTGTTACCAATGGCAACATCATTGCCAACACCAACACAAACGCCACCAGTTTAATCACGAATA
>NZ_PQVI01000098.1 GCF_002921145.1 Avibacterium endocarditidis | reverse complement strand
TGGCATAAAACACTTGTACTTACTGAAATTTCGGATTTTCACAAAATTTCCCCCCGCACTTTATTTTGCCTGCATTTTTAGAGCAAAGACTGCGGTTCTCACAAATGGAAAATTTTACAACATACACAGCAAGTCCTTGCACTGAATTTAATAAATTCACTGAATAAACAATTCTATCCCCCCAAGATTTCCGCTATAATCTTGCGGTTATCACTTTTTTTAGATTTCAATAAGGAAAATATTATGATGCGAACTCATTATTGCGGGGCGTTAAACCGCAGCAACATTGGACAAGAAGTTACTCTGAGCGGTTGGGTGAATAAGCGCCGTGATTTAGGTGGCTTGATTTTTATCGATTTGCGTGATCGTGAAGGTATTGTACAAGTCTGCTTTGACCCGAAATATCAAGAAGCACTCACCGCTGCAGCGGGCTTGCGTAATGAGTTTTGCGTGCAAATTAAAGGCGAAGTCATTGCGCGCCCTGAAAATCAAATCAATAAAAATATGACAACAGGCGAAGTGGAAGTATTGGCGAAATCCCTTTCTGTTTACAATGCCTCTGATGTGTTGCCGTTGGATTTCAATCAAAATAACACCGAAGAGCAACGCTTAAAATACCGTTATTTAGATTTACGCCGCCCTGAAATGGCGCAACGTTTAAAAACCCGTGCGAAAATCACCAGTTTTGTACGCCGTTTTATGGATGATCACGGTTTCTTAGATATTGAAACCCCAATGCTCACAAAAGCCACCCCTGAAGGCGCGCGCGACTATTTAGTGCCAAGCCGTGTGCATAAGGGTAAATTCTATGCTCTACCGCAATCGCCACAATTATTTAAGCAATTATTGATGATGTCGGGCTTTGACCGCTATTATCAAATTGTAAAATGTTTCCGTGATGAAGATTTGCGTGCGGATCGCCAGCCTGAGTTTACCCAAATCGATGTGGAAACCTCATTCTTAACCGCCCCTGAAGTGCGTGCAATTATGGAACAAATGATCCACGGATTATGGTTAGACATTTTAGGCGTAGATCTCGGTAAATTCCCAATGATGACTTGGGCGGAGGCAATGCAACGTTTCGGTTCAGATAAGCCTGATTTGCGTAACCCGTTAGAAATGGTGGACGTGGCTGATTTAGTCAAAGACGTGGATTTCAAAGTATTCAGCGGCCCTGCTAATGATCCAAATGGGCGCGTAACCGTAATCCGCGTGCCAAATGGTGCAAGCATTACCCGTAAACAAATTGACGAATACACCCAATTTGTTGGCATTTACGGAGCGAAAGGATTGGCGTGGTTAAAAGTCAATGAGCTTGAAAAAGGCTTAGAAGGCGTGCAAAGCCCAATCGCAAAATTCCTCTCTGAAGACGTGTTAAATGCGTTATTAACCCGTGTGCAAGCACAAAACGGCGATATTCTTTTCTTCGGGGCGGATAAATGGAACATTGCCACTGACGCAATGGGCGCATTACGCTTGAAATTAGGCCGTGATTTAGGCTTAACTCGCTTAGAAGAATGGAAACCACTTTGGGTGGTAGATTTCCCTATGTTTGAACGTGATGAAGAAGGCAACCTTGCCGCAATGCACCACCCGTTCACCTCTCCAAAAGATTTCAGCCCTGCACAGCTTGAACAAGATCCAACAGCAGCAGTAGCCAATGCTTATGATATGGTGATTAACGGTTATGAAGTGGGCGGCGGCTCTGTGCGTATTTTCGATCCTGTAATGCAGCAAACCGTTTTCCGCATTCTTGGCATTAACGAAGCAGAACAACAAGAAAAATTCGGCTTCTTGCTTGATGCCTTAAAATACGGCACACCACCACACGCAGGTTTAGCCTTTGGTTTAGACCGCTTAGTGATGCTTTTAACTGGCACAGACAACATTCGTGATGTTATCGCCTTCCCGAAAACCACCGCCGCCGCGTGCTTAATGACCGAAGCCCCAAGCTATGCCAACCCGCAGGCATTGGCGGAGTTAGGGGTTAGCGTGGTGAAAAACGAGAAATAATGTGAATAGGCGTGAGAGAACTCACGTCTTCTCTTCTTCTATGCAATACAAAAACCCCCAAAGTGTTCTTGTTATTATCTACGCCAAAAACACAAATCGCGTGTTGATGCTACAACGCAAAGATGATCCTGATTTTTGGCAGTCGGTAACAGGTTCAATGGAAAATGACGAAACCGCAAGAGAAACAGCAATCCGAGAGCTTTGGGAAGAAGTGCGGTTAAAAATTTCACCAAATTCAACCGCACTTTTTGATTGCAACGAAAGCGTAGAATTTGAAATTTTTCCCCATTTCCGCTATAAATACGCACCGAATATCACCCACGCGCGCGAACATTGGTTTTTATGCGCCGTGGAGCAGGAATTTGAACCGCAATTAAGCGAGCATTTGGCCTTTAAATGGGTTTCCCCACAACAGGCCGTGCAAATGACAAAATCGCCAAATAACGCCGCAGCGATTGAGAAATATTTGGTAAATAAGGGCTGATTGATTATTTGGTTGGAATAAATTCTGCCAAATCTCCCTAACCCCTCTTTGCGAAAGAGGGGAATTTAGTAGTTATAGCTCAAAATGAGTTAATCATACGCTCATATCCCCCTCTTTAGAAAAGATGGGTAGGGGGAGATTTGATAGTAGCAATAACTACACACTAAATGATATGACGCCTATTGTGGTGAACATAAGTCGCCAACGGCGAAACCATTTATAAAAACAAACAAATTTAATTAAACTCAAGATCAAAAAGATCACAAAAACAGAAGGAAAAAAAATGGCAGGACATAGTAAGTGGGCGAATATTAAACACCGTAAAGCCGCCCAAGATGCCCAACGTGGAAAAATCTTTACTAAATTAATCCGTGAATTGGTTACCGCAGCCAAACTTGGTGGCGGTGATGTGAGCGCTAACCCGCGTTTGCGTGCGGCGGTGGATAAAGCCCTTTCTAACAATATGACGCGCGATACCATCAACCGTGCAATTGATCGCGGTGTGGGCGGTGGCGATGACACCAATATGGAAACCAAAGTTTATGAAGGCTATGGCCCTGGTGGCACAGCGGTGATGGTAGAATGTTTAAGTGATAACGCAAATCGCACCATTTCACAGGTTCGTCCAAGCTTCACTAAATGCGGTGGAAACTTAGGGACAGAGGGTTCTGTTGGCTATTTGTTCAGTAAAAAAGGGTTGATTTTAATTGCGGAAGCCGATGAAGATGCGCTTACAGAAGCAGCAATTGAAGCAGGCGCAGATGATATTCAACCACAAGAAGACGGCAGCTTTGAGATCTACACTGCGTGGGAAGATTTAAGTGCGGTGCGTGAAGCCATTGAAGCAGCAGGCTTCAAAATTCAAGAAGCCGAAGTAACAATGATTCCATCAACTACGGTAAATCTTGATGCGGAAACTGCACCAAAATTATTACGCTTAATTGATATGCTAGAAGATTGTGATGATGTGCAAAATGTGTATCACAACGGCGAAATCAGTGATGAAGTGGCAGCCTTGCTTTAATGCGTAATGGAAGAAGGTGCGAAAGCACCTTTTTTGTTTAGGGTATTTGAACCTTTTCAAACAGGAAATCGAATGGCAATTATTTTGGGAATTGACCCCGGTTCTCGCTTAACGGGATATGGCGTAATCCGTCAAGTGGGGTTAAAGTTGGACTATTTAGGCAGCGGGGTGATTCGCACTCAAGCAGAAGATATGCCAACCCGTTTAAAGCGCATTTATGCGGGGGTAAGCGAAATTATCACGCAATTTCAGCCCACAATGTTTGCCATTGAAGAAGTATTTTTGGCGAAAAATGCCAATTCCGCCTTAAAACTTGGGCAAGCCCGTGGCGTGGCGATTGTTGCTGCTGTGAACCACGATTTACCCGTGTTTGAATATGCCGCGCGCTTAGTCAAGCAAACGGTGGTTGGCACAGGGGCGGCCGATAAAACTCAAGTGCAAGAAATGGTAACGCGCATTCTTAATCTTTCCGCGAAACCGCAAGCCGATGCTGCCGATGCCTTAGCCATTGCCATCACGCATTCCCATTCTTTCGCGCATTTATCGCAAATTAATCAGAATATGCAAAAAACAGCGGGAAAAAACACCGCACTTTTGCGTCCAAGATATAGCCGTGGGCGTTTTCGTTTATAATGGCTAAGCGTGAAAATTTATCGTTTAAAACTGGATATTTATCCAGTTTTATTTTATCCTATGGCAAATCGTTTTAAGGGGAAATTATGATAGGCCGTTTAACAGGATTATTAGTCGAAAAGCAACCACCAGAAATTTTGCTTGATGTGCAAGGCGTGGGCTATGAGCTTTTATTGCCAATGACCAGCTTTTATAACTTGCCAGAAACAGGGCAGCAAACAACCTTATTTACCCATTTGGTCGTGCGAGAGGATGCACATTTGCTGTTTGGATTTTCCCACAAGCAAGACCGCACGTTATTTCGTGAGCTAATCAAAACCAACGGTGTAGGCCCGAAACTGGCACTCGCCATTTTATCTGCGATGTCTGTCAATGAATTTGCTTATGCCATAGAACGTGAAGAATTGTCTAAATTAGTCAAAATCCCCGGCGTGGGCAAAAAAACAGCAGAACGTTTACTGGTTGAATTAAAAGGGAAATTTAAGGATTTACAACAAGGCGATTTCTTTATTGAAAGCACGCATTTACCTGCGGCAGAAAAATCACCAAATAAAGAAAATGTTCAAATTGATGATGCAGTCGCGGCATTAATCGCGTTAGGTTACAAAGCAAGTGAAGCGGAAAAAATGGTGAAGAAAGTTGCCGATCCTGCACTTAACAGCGAACAATTAATCCGCGAAGCCCTGAAAGCGGCATTATAAATTAAGGCAGAATAATGATTGAAGTAGATAGAATTGTCAGCGCAACGGAAAAATTCGATGAAGAAGTCATTGATCGTGCCATTCGCCCTAAATTACTCACCGATTATGTAGGGCAACCACAGGTCTGTGAGCAAATGGAAATCTTTATCCAAGCCGCCAAACTGCGCCAAGATGCGCTCGATCACCTATTAATTTTCGGCCCACCAGGGTTAGGGAAAACCACCCTTGCCAATATTGTGGCGAATGAAATGGGAGTAAATATCCGCACCACTTCAGGGCCAGTGCTTGAAAAAGCAGGCGATTTAGCGGCAATGCTGACCAATCTTGAACCGCACGATGTGCTATTTATTGACGAAATTCACCGCCTTTCCCCAGCCATTGAAGAAGTGCTGTATCCCGCAATGGAAGATTATCAGCTCGATATTATGATTGGTGAAGGTCCAGCGGCACGCTCAATTAAACTGGATTTGCCCCCTTTTACCTTAATTGGCGCAACCACCAAAGCTGGCTCGCTCACTTCCCCTTTGCGTGATCGCTTTGGCATTGTGCAACGCTTAGAATTTTATTCCGTAGAAGATCTCACGTCCATTGTGGCACGCAGTGCGCAATGTTTAAACTTAGCCATTGAACAAGATGCGGCGCAAGAAATTGCCTGTCGTTCTCGTGGTACACCGCGTATTGCCAACCGTTTATTACGCCGTGTGAGAGATTATGCCGATGTTAAAAATGCAGGGCAAATTTCCGCACAAATTGCCAAATCCGCCCTTTCAATGTTAGATGTTGATCCCGCAGGTTTCGACTTTATGGATCGTAAATTACTCAGTGCCATTATTGAACGTTTTGACGGTGGGCCTGTGGGGTTAGACAACCTTGCCGCCGCCATTGGTGAAGAACGTGAAACCATTGAAGATGTGCTTGAGCCTTATTTAATCCAACAAGGCTTTTTACAACGCACCCCAAGAGGGCGTATCGCCACATTGCGAACCTATCGTCATTTGGGAATTGATAAGCTGACTGACTAGGAAAGAAAAAGACGATGGAGTAGGGAAGTGCTCCGTTTTTTCGCAAGCTTTATCGAGATAGTAAAGTAGCAAGCTACAGGAAGTTAATGTAGAAAAGTTGGTAGAAAAACGTATCTTATGCCTAAAAATAAAGTGCGGTGAAAAATCTGAAAATTTTCCACCGCACTTGTCTTTTCACTATTCTGTTATTTCATCGCTAACTGATAAAATCTGGCGATATTCTGCGCCGTTGAAATCAGATTTTCTTTCCCCGAACGCAAGGTGTTTTCCAAACTATCGAGCTGACGAATAATCGGAAAGACTGCGTCAATGCCCTGTTCATACACCACTTCGTAATCTTCCCGTAGGCAGCCAACAATAGCAATCACAGGTTTATCAAATTGCTTAGCAGTTTTGGCGACACCAATGGGCGTTTTTCCGTAAGCACTCTGTCCGTCCATTCGCCCTTCGCCCGTAATCACCAAATCGGCATCTTGCACTTGAGCGCTAAAATTTAAGGTTTCTAACACAATATTTACGCCTTTTTTCAACCGCACTTTAGGTAGCAGCAATAATCCACCGCCCATTCCGCCAGCCGCTCCTGCCCCTGCTTGATTAGCGATATTAATCCCAAGCTGTTGCCGTACTTTCTCGGCGAAATGAGCAAGCGCGGCATCAAGTTGTTGCACCATTTGCACGGTTGCGCCTTTTTGCGGACCAAACACGGCAGATGCACCAGTTTCACCACATAATGGATTATTCACATCACAAGCCACTTCAATTTGTACTTGCGCTAAACGTGAATCAAGCTGGCTTAAATCAATATGAGCGGTGTGAATTAGCTGTTCACCGCCATAGCCCAAAGATTGATTTTCAGCATTGAGAAAGCACGCGCCCAAGGCTTGCAACATTCCAACACCAGCATCATTGGTTGCACTTCCACCAATGCCGAGAATAATTTTTTTCACCCCATAATTTAAGGCGTTCAAAATCAATTCTCCCGTGCCAAAACTGGTGGTTTTCAATGGATTACGCACCTCCATTGGCACAAGATGCAATCCTGAAGCCGCTGCCATTTCAATGAATGCGGTTTCACCATCACCAGAAAGCCCCCAAAAGGCGTCAATCTTATTGCCCAAAGGGGCGGTAACCGTGCATTGGATCAGCTTTCCTTGCGTAGCGTCCACCAAAGATTGCACCGTGCCTTCCCCACCATCAGCCATTGGGATTTTGCAATATTGCGCGTGCGGAAAAATCTTGCGAAACCCAATTTCAATCGCTTCTGCCACTTCAAACGCGGTCAAACTTTCTTTGAATGAATCTGGTGCGATGAGTATTTTCATTGTTAATTCCTGTTAAAGTAAAACTAAGGAAAGGACATAAACAGTGCTAATCCCCACAATTCCCATAATAAAAGTGAGTGTGGTTTGTGTGCGATAGCCTTGTTGTGGTGTCATTTTACTAAAGTTTGTTACCACCCAGTAGTAACTGTCATTAGCGTGAGAAACACACATTGCCCCTGCCGCAATCGCCATTACGGTCAGCGCGGCAGCAATTTCACTGGTTAATCCTAATGCACTCATTAGAGAATCATCAACATTAAACATTCCCATAATTGCCGCAGTGGTGATCATTGCTACGGTAGAGCTGCCTTGTGCGGTTTTCAAAATTGCTGAAATAATAAATGGAAAGAAAATACCCGCACTACTAATAATATGCGCATTTTCTTTAATATATTCTACGAATCCCGCTTCAACAATCACTTTGCCTAATACGCCACCAGCTGCTGTAATAAACAGAATTGGGCCAACGAGTTTTAGGGTGTCGTTGGTTAAGGTTTCAAACTCACTGATTTTGCCACATTGAAAAATAAGAATGATGGCAAAGATTAATCCAATTCCTAAGGCAATAATCGGATTGCCTAAGAATAAAATGAAATTGGCAATATCCCCTGTTGCGCCTGAAATTTTAGTGATTGAACCTAGTGCCATTAAAATGATAGGAACAAAAATCGGCGCAAGGCTTAAAAAGCCATTAGGTAAAGTGCCATATTTTTTCAATAAGGCTTCATAACCTTGAGCAATCAATTCATCATTAGCATCATCTTGCAAAATCACTCGCTTACCAATAAATTTGGCAAAAAGATAACTTGCAATCAAAACAGGAATAGATACTGCAATCCCCATAAGAATGACTAATAATAAATTATGCTCTAAACCTAATCCACCTGCCACGGCAATTGGCCCTGGTGTTGGCGGAATAAAAACGTGTGCGGCATAAAGCCCTGCGCTCAGTGCAACGGCAGTACCAACGGGATTAGCGGCAATTTTTTCTGAATCGCTTCACGAATTGGGTTTAATACAACAAAACCACTATCACAGAATACAGGAATACCAACAACCCAGCCCATAATAAGCATAGCCAGCTCTGGTCGTTTTTGCCCAACCAGTTTAACAACCATATCTGCTAATTTTAAGGCTGCTCCTGTTTTTTCTAGCACCATACCAATAATTGCACCGAAAATAATCACAATACCGATGCTCTTAAATGTGCCACTAAAGCCAGCTCCAACCATTGCTGGAATTTTAGTGAGAGGAATGCCCGCAAGAAGTGCTAAAGCAAGGGAAATTGCTCATTAATGCGAGGAAAGGGTGAACTTTTAATTTCGCTATCATAAAAAATCATAATCAGGATAGCAAGGATAAAGCTAATAATGAGTGCGATGCCCGTCATATTATTTCTCCTTTTATATGATTAATCAGCAATCACATTATTGTTTTCTCTAAGAGAAAATACTTTATCTAAAAATACAAAAAATAAGAGGGTAATTCACAAT
>NZ_PQVI01000097.1 GCF_002921145.1 Avibacterium endocarditidis | reverse complement strand
AAAAGCGGGTTGATCGGGTGCTTTTTTCTTTGCCTACTTTCTTTTGAGCAAGCAAAAGAAAGCAGGTCGCTCAACGAGCGAAACTCGTTATACATCATTAAAAATGAAAGAATTTTAAACAAAGAACATTAACCAACCCCAAACGGAACAACTATGAATTTATACAACATCAAACACCCCGAAGAACAAGTAAATTTCGCCCAAGCAGTACGCCAAGGGCTAGGCAAAGATCAAGGGCTATTTTTCCCTGAAATTATCCCGCACTTAGATAACATTGATGCCTTGCTTGAACTACCTTTGGTTGAGCGTAGCGAGAAAATCCTAGGGGCATTAATTGGTGATGAAATTCCAGCGGATAAACTGGCTCAACTGGTAAAAAATGCCTTTACATTCCCTGCACCAGTAGAAAAAGTGGCAGATCATATTTACGCCTTAGAATTATTCCACGGCCCAACTCTTGCCTTTAAAGATTTTGGCGGACGCTTTATGGCGCAAGCCCTTGCTGCCGTGCGTGGCGATGGAAAAATCACCATTTTAACGGCAACATCAGGGGATACTGGCGCAGCAGTGGCACACGCATTCTATGGTTTAGAAAATATTGATGTGGTGATTTTATATCCAAAAGGCAAAATCAGCCCATTACAAGAAAAATTATTCTGTACCCTAGGTGGGAATATCCGTACTGTTGCCATTAACGGCGATTTTGACGATTGCCAAGCCTTGGTTAAACAGGCGTTTGATGATGCGGAACTTCGCCAAGCGATTGGTTTAAATTCAGCTAACTCTATTAATATCAGCCGTTTATTAGCACAGGTTTGTTATTATTTTGAAGCGGTAGCACAACTGCCAAAAGCAGAGCGTGAAAACATTGTGGTTTCTGTGCCAAGCGGTAACTTTGGTAATCTCACCGCAGGGTTAATTGCCAAAACAATGGGCTTACCGATTAAACGTTTTATCGCCGCAACCAACGCGAACGATACCGTGCCACGTTATTTAAGCACAGGCGAATGGGCGCCAAATGACACCGTGGCAACCTTATCAAACGCAATGGACGTTAGCCGCCCAAATAACTGGCCTCGTGTAGAAGAACTCTTCAAACGCAACGGCTGGGCATTGTCAGAGCTTCATTCCGCCGCAATGAGTGATGAGCAAACTGAACACACCTTGCAAGCAATGAACGAGCAAGGCTATCTATGCGAACCGCACGGTGCGATCGCCTACGGCGTGTTAAAACAAGATTTACAAGCTGGCGAAACAGGATTATTCCTTTGCACTGCTCACCCTGCAAAATTCAAAGAAAGCGTCGAGCGAATTTTATCAACGGAATTACCTTTACCTGAAGCCTTGGATAAACACAACAAATTGCCATTGCTTTCAGATGAAATGGATAATGATTTTGCAACGTTAAAGGCGTATTTGTTGAAGAAATAATTTTGTAAAAAGGGCGGACGCATAGTGAAGTAGGGTGGGCTTTAGCCCACCATTTAATGAGATTTCTCCCTTTGGTGGGCTGAAACCCACCCTACGGAGCATTTAGATAAATTTTATATCAGTATAATGAATATATAGGGGCGGACCTGTGTGTCCGCCCGAAACATTAGAAAATAAAAAGGACAAAAAATGATTACTCTTTACGGTATTAAAAATTGCGATACGGTGAAAAAAGCGTTGAAATGGTTGGCGGATAATGGCATTGAACATCGTTTGCACGATTACCGTGTGGACGGGCTGGATAAGGCTTGGTTAGCACAAGCGGAAGCTCAGTTTGGCTGGGAAAATTTGGTGAATAAGCGTAGCACGACATGGCGTAATTTGCCTGATGAAGTGAAAAAAAACGTTGTCAAAAAGCACCGCACTTGAGGTGTTATTTGAACAGCCAACGTTGATTAAACGCCCAATTATTTTACAAGAGAACATTGCGTTAATCGGCTTTGATGCCACGGCATACGATGAAGCTTTTGGTAAGTAAGAAAGGTTAAGCAATGAAAGAAACAATCGTTACCTTAGCGCAACAGCTGATCCAACGTCCTTCGATTAGCCCTGATGATCAAGGCTGTCAAAAACTAATTGCCGATCGTTTAGAAAAACTCGGGTTTCAAATTGAGTGGTTGCCTTTTAATGATACGTTAAATTTATGGGCGAAGCGCGGCTCAACAGGCCCAGTGGTGGCTTTTGCAGGGCATACCGATGTTGTGCCAGTGGGCGATGAGAGCCAATGGCAATATCCTCCGTTTTCAGCCCAAATTGTCGATGATATGTTGTATGGCCGTGGTGCGGCGGATATGAAAGGCTCGCTAGCGGCAATGGTTGTGGCGGCAGAAAATTATGTGAAAGCTAACCCAAATCACGCAGGGACGATTGCCTTGCTCATTACTTCCGATGAAGAAGCTGCGGCAAAAGATGGCACAGTGCGGGTAGTGGAAACCTTAATGGCACGCGGTGAGCCGATTGATTATTGTTTGGTTGGCGAGCCTTCAAGTGCTGAGAAATTAGGCGATGTTGTGAAAAATGGCCGCCGTGGTTCCATTACAGGCAATCTGCATATTCAAGGCGTGCAAGGCCACGTTGCTTACCCACATTTAGCCGATAATCCTGTTCATAAATCCGTTGATTTCCTAAAAGAATTAACCACTTACCAATGGGATCAGGGCAATGAATTCTTCCCGCCAACCAGTTTGCAGATTGCTAATATTCAAGCTGGTACAGGCAGTAATAATGTAATCCCTGGGGAGCTTTATGTGCAGTTTAATTTGCGTTATTGCACCGAAGTAACAGACGAGCTAATCAAGCAAACCGTAGAACAAATGCTGAAAAAACATCAGCTTGATTATCGCATTGAATGGAATTTATCGGGCAAGCCATTTTTAACAAAACCAGGTAAACTGGTGAATGCCGTGGTGGATAGTCTTGAAGAAATTGCCAAAATTACTCCCGCACTTGAAACGGGTGGTGGCACGTCAGACGGACGTTTTATTGCTTTAATGGGGGCTGAAGTGGTGGAACTTGGGCCATTAAATGCCACCATTCATAAAGTGAATGAATGCGTAAGTTGTCAAGATCTCGCCACTTTGGGCGACGTTTATCAGCAAATGTTAGTGAATTTGCTGAATAAGGACGCATAATGAAAGTGAGTTTTACACCTGCAATGCTCACGGGAAAATCGCGTGAGCATTTATCCCCTTTGCCTTGCCCGTTCTCAACACAACATTTTCTTCAGCCAGATGCCTTAAAAGCCTTTCAAGGCTTACAGCAAAGTGCGGTCAAAAATGGCTTCAATTTACAGCCTGCGAGTAGCTTTCGAGATTTCCAGCGTCAGCAAATGATTTGGAATGAGAAATTTGCGGGCAAGCGTAAAGTACATAATGATGAAGGACAAGCACTTGACTTATCTTGTTGTTCTGATTGGGAAAAATGCCAAGCGATTTTGCGTTGGTCAGCCTTGCCGGGGGGAAGCCGTCATCACTGGGGAACGGAAGTGGATATTTTTGATCCTGATTTATTGCCAGCAGATCAAAAATTACAACTTGAGCCTTGGGAATATGGTGAGAAAGGCTATTTTTTTGAGCTGAGTGAATGGCTAAAAGAAAATGTGCAAAAGTTTGATTTTTACTTCCCTTTTGCACAAATGCCAGAACGTCTAACTATTGGTTATGAGCCTTGGCATATTAGTTATTTACCAATGGCTGAGCTTGCTCGCTCGCATTTCAATCCTGAAATTTTAGTGCAAGCTTGGCAAGATCAAGATGTAGCAGGCAAGGCAACATTAATCAAGCAATTGCCTGAAATTTTTGAACGATTTTTTATTTAGAAGGAAAATAAAATGAGTGAAAAACGTTTTTTTCCACAAAGTATCTCTGCATTATTACAATGGGTGCTGAATATTTCTCTCTTAGTGCTTGCACTGATTTTGGTCGTGTTTTTAGCGAAAGAAACTTATGGTCTAGCCCTTGTGCTATTTGAGCAATCAAAAGAGGCCTCTTATCTGTTGGTGGAAAAAATTGTGGTGTATTTCCTTTATTTTGAGTTTTTAGCCTTGATTGTGAAATACTTTAAAACTGATTATCACTTTCCTCTGCGTTATTTTTTATATATTGGGATTACTGCAATGGTGCGCTTAATCATTGTGGATCATTCCAGCCCAGTAAATACTTTGCTCTTTTCTGGATCGATTTTGCTAATGGTGATTGCGCTATTCTTGGTTAGCTCAGATCGCCTGAAGAAAAGTTAGCCGATTTTTCATAGGTTTTGTGAACAAGGTCAAATTTTTCAACAAAGAACAGAAAAATTACATTTTTTTTTGTAAAAAACTGGCGTATTCTTAGCAAAATTTTATGCGAGGAAAAATGATGTCCGACTTACAGCAATTTACTCAACAGGATATTGAAATTATCAAGGAAGAACCGCTTTATAACGGTTTTTTTAATTTAAAGAAAGTCTATTTTAAACATAAGCTGTTTGCTGGCGGTGAAAGCGGTGTAGTAACCCGTGAATTGCTGGTGAAAGGCGCAGCTTCTGTGGTGGTGGCTTATGATCCTGATGCCGATAGCGTGGTGATGGTAGAACAGGTGCGCATCGGTGCTTATAACCCGCAGCTTAGCCAATCCCCTTGGTTGTTAGAACTGATCGCAGGTATGGTGGAAGAAGGCGAGCAGCCCGATGAGGTGGCGCAGCGTGAAAGCCAAGAGGAAGCAGGCGTACAAGTAGAACATTTGCGTGAAGTGATGAGCTTTTGGGATAGTCCAGGGGGCATTGTGGAACGCATTCATTTATTTGTCGGCAAAGTAGATAGCCAAAAAGCACAGGGTATTCACGGCTTGGCCGATGAAAATGAAGACATTCGCGTTCACGTTATCCCGCGTCAAACTGCTTACGAATGGGTTTGCAATGGCAAGATTGATAATGGCTTAGCGGTAACAGGTTTGCTGTGGCTACAATTAAATTACCTTTCTTTACAAAAGGAATGGTCAAAAATGTGAACTGGATCGAATTTTTAATAGAAAATTTGGCGTAAACTTTGATCCCGCTAGCATTTTTTAGATTTACCTAATGCAATTTTTTTTCAAATTCGTAACGTATAACAAAAATTAATAATAAATATAACAGGAGGAGAGCGTACTTTGGTCAATACTTATACATATCCAACGGACAATGACGTTGTACGTTTGGTGCAGATTACAGATCCTCATTTGTTTAAGGACGAAAACGGTGAATTGCTTGGTATCAACACCCAAGCCAGCTTCAACCAAGTTTTAAGTGAAATTAAACAAAGTGATTTTGATTATGAGTTGGTTCTTGCCACAGGGGACTTGGTGCAAGACAGTAGCAGTGAAGGGTATTTACGTTTTTGCGAAACAGTGCAGTGCTTAGAGAAAATGGTGTTTTGGATCCCCGGAAATCACGATTTTCAACCTAAGATGTTTGATATTCTTAATCATAATAACGGCAATATTAATCCGCTTAAACATCTTTTAATTGGTGAACACTGGCAGATTTTAATGCTTGATAGCCAAGTTTTTGGCGTACCTCACGGACAGCTCGGACAATATCAGATTGATTGGCTGTTATCTAAACTGAAAGATTATCCAGAGCGCTATTCTTTGGTGGTGTTGCATCACCATATCTTATCTACGAACTCTGCTTGGCTAGATCAGCATAATTTACGCAATGCGTTAGATTTAGCCTATACCTTATCACCATTTAACAATGTGAAAGGCATTTTATATGGACATATCCACCAAGCTGTGGATAGCGAATGGAAGGGCTACAAAGTGATGGCAACGCCGTCCACCTGCATTCAATTTAAACCTGATAGCAACAGCTTCGCTTTGGACACATTACAACCTGGTTGGCGTGAAATTGAGCTTTACAATGATGGACGCATTGAAACCCGAGTGAAACGTATCCAGCAAGCTACATTTCTACCGAATATGCTCGGGGAGGGCTATTAGCTGAGGAAAGAGCAAATAACTAAGTGCGGTGATTTTTCACCGCATTTTTATAGTTACTTGCTCCTTACTTACTATAACCCCAACGCATACTTCAATGCTTGTTTTTCAACGGTGTGGCTTTGGATGCTAATAAAAGGGCAGCGTTGCGGGCGATTTTGACGGGCAACAATTCTGTTTTAAAGCCTTTGTAGAATAAATCCATTGCCGATTGCATTAGTAAATTGTCTTTTTGACGCAAGGCTTGGTATTTTTTTAGTACCTCATCAGAAGCAAAATTTTGTTGATTTTTCACCGCACTTTCGATCACTTGCAACAGCGCTTTTACGTCTTTAAAACCTAAGTTTACACCTTGCCCTGCCAATGGATTAATGGTATGAGCGGCATCGCCCACTAGCACAATGCCTTGATGATAATATTGCTGAGCGTGGCGGCGGGTGAGGGTAAAACTGCCTGCTTTTTGCACCTTAACTTGACCTAATCTTGCAGGGAAAGATTGCTCAATAGTGTGGGCTAATTTTTCTTTGGATAATTGTTTCAGTTGAGTGATTTTTTCTGGGCTGTCATACCACACAAGGCAAGCCTGTTGCCCTTCAAGGGGTAAAAAAGCTCTTGGGCCAGATGGGAAAAATTGCTGCCAAGTGATGTCTTGTTGTGGTAATTCGGTGTCCACCAAAATTAATAAACAATCTTGGCGATATTGCCAGCCTGTTACGCCAATGCCGGCAATTTGGCGCAGTTGCGAATTTGCACCGTCTGCGGCGATGACTAATGGGGTGGAATATTGTTCACCATTGGTTAAAAAAATCTGCCAATTTTCACCGCACTTTTCTGCACGTTGCACTTTCACGTCGATACTACTTTGCACATTGTCTAACTGGGACAAGGCTTGCCATAAGCCAAGTTGGATCACGTTGTTTTCCACCATATAACCGAGTTCGGAATGATCTAACTCTTTGCAATGAAAGTAAGTGGAAAAGCCGTCAATTTCCCAAGTTTCTAAGGCGCGATAGGGGCAAATGCGCATTTGTTCGATATATTTCCAACTTTGTAATTGTTGCAGTAATTGGACAGAAGCAAGGCTAATGGCGGAAATGCGCAAATCATAAGGGGAATTTTCCTGAAAAGTGGGTAATGGCGCGCCTTCAATCACTTGCACGTTTAGCCCTAATTGCCCCAACCCTACGGCACAAGCCGCACCAACCATTCCGCCGCCAACAATGATTACATCGCGTTGTGCATTCATTTTTGCCTCTTTTTATCCGAAAAGTGCGGTGATTTTTTTGCTAATTTTTATACCGCACTTGCATTTTTCACTGCCTGCTAGTTTACCTTTTATGAGTAAAATTCAAAAGAAAAGATTATTTTAACTAGCCACCACCAGCACAAGTCGGTAAAATAGCCAGTCGATTTTTACAGGTTAAACGATTTAAAGCAAATTATGACGCAAAAATTACATATTAAAACGTGGGGCTGTCAAATGAACGAGTATGACAGCTCAAAAATGGCAGATTTATTAAACAGCACGCACGGCTTGGAATTAACGGATATTCCAGAAGAAGCGGACGTGTTGTTGTTGAACACTTGCTCTATTCGTGAAAAAGCGCAAGAAAAAGTGTTCCATCAATTAGGGCGTTGGAAAGAATTAAAGAAAACCAATCCCAGTTTAGTGATTGGCGTGGGCGGTTGTGTGGCATCACAAGAGGGTGAGCATATTCGTAGCCGCGCACCTTATGTGGATATTGTCTTCGGCCCGCAAACCTTGCACCGCTTGCCTGAAATGATCAACCAGATCCGTGGCGGTAAAAGTTCCGTGGTGGACGTCAGTTTCCCTGAAATTGAGAAATTTGACCGCTTGCCAGAACCGCGCGCAGAAGGCCCAACGGCGTTCGTATCAATTATGGAAGGCTGTAATAAATATTGTACTTTCTGTGTAGTGCCTTACACCCGTGGCGAAGAAGTGAGCCGTCCTCTTGATGATGTACTGTTTGAAATCGCACAGCTGGCAGAACAAGGCGTGCGTGAAGTGAATTTATTAGGGCAAAACGTGAATGCTTATCGCGGCCCAACCCACGATGGCGGTATTTGTTCTTTCTCTGAATTATTGCGTTTAGTGGCAGCGATTGATGGTATCGACCGTGTTCGTTTCACCACCAGCCACCCAATTGAATTTACTGATGACATTATTGATGTGTATGCGGACACGCCAGAATTAGTCAGTTTCTTACACTTGCCAGTGCAAAGTGGTTCTGATCGTATTTTGAATTTAATGAAGCGCGGCCATACGGCGTTGGAATATAAATCCATTATTCGCAAATTACGCAAAGTGCGCCCTGATATTCAAATCAGCTCTGATTTTATCGTTGGTTTCCCTGGGGAAACGGAGCAAGATTTTGAAGATACGATGAACCTGATCGCACAAGTAAATTTCGATATGAGCTTTAGCTTCATCTATTCTGCTCGTCCGGGAACGCCTGCGGCAGATATTCCTGATGATGTGAGCGAAGACGAGAAAAAACAGCGTTTATATGTGCTACAACAACGCATTAACAACCAAGCGGCACAATTTAGCCGTGCAATGCTTGGCACAGAGCAGCGCGTGTTAGTGGAAGGGCCATCGAAGAAAGATTTAATGGAACTCACCGGCCGCACGGAAACCAACCGTATCGTAAACTTTGTGGGAACGCCAGATATGATCGGCAAATTTGTGGATATTAAAATCACTGATGTGTTCACCAACTCCTTGCGTGGTGATGTGGTGCGTACCGAAGATCAAATGGGACTTCGTGTAGTGCAATCGCCACAAGCGGTGATTAACCGCACGCGCAAAGAAGATGAACTCGGCGTGGGGCATTATCAAGGTTAGCTCAACCAAAGAGTGATCATAATATCAATTTTTGAGTGTTGAGATACTTATTGAAAAAAGCTGATTACAATGTAATCAGCTTTTTGTTTTATCATTTTATAGCAATTAGCTAAACATTGCAGAGATTGATTCTTCGTTACTGATACGACGAATCGCTTCGGCAAGCATACTTGAAAGTGTAAGCACACGCACTTTACCCAAGGCTTTGATTTCTGGGCTAAGTGGAATAGTGTCGGTTACCACGATTTCATCAAGAGCATCGCTGGCAAGACTTTTTGCCGCTGAGCCTGAGAATACGGCGTGAGTTGCATAAGCAAAAACGCGTCTTGCGCCACGTTCTTTTAATGCTTCTGCGGCTTTGCATAGTGTTCCGCCTGTATCGATCATATCATCAACGAGAATACAATCACGTCCAGCTACATCCCCAATAATATGCATAACCTGTGCGACATTGGCTTTTGGACGGCGTTTATCAATAATTGCCATATCGGTATCGTTGAGTAATTTTGCCACCGCACGGGCGCGAACCACACCACCAATATCAGGTGAAACCACGATTGGATTTTCAAGATCAGTTTTCTTTAAAATATCGTGAATTAATACTGGCGAACCAAATACGTTATCCACAGGAACATCAAAGAATCCTTGAATTTGCTCAGCGTGAAGATCACAGGTTAAAACACGATCTACCCCTACGCTTGATAAGAAATCCGCCACCACTTTTGCGGTGATAGGCACACGCGCAGAGCGCACACGGCGATCTTGGCGAGCATAGCCGAAATAAGGGATTACCGCAGTGATACGACCTGCTGATGCACGGCGTAAAGCATCAACCATCACAAGTAATTCCATTAGGTTGTCATTTGTTGGTGCGCAGGTTGATTGGATAATGAAAACATCGCTACCACGCACGTTTTCATTGATCTGCACTTGAATTTCCCCATCACTAAAACGTCCCACAGTGGCATCACCAAGCGAGAGGTATAAGCGTTCAGAAATTCGTTTTGCTAGTTCTGGCGTTGCATTACCAGCGAAAAGTTTTATGTCAGGCATTGTAAAATTAACCTCAGAATTTTAGATGGAAGAATGTGTAACATATTGATCTCATTGGAATAAATGCTCCATCATTTGATGTAATGGCGAAACATTTAGCCCTTTTGCAACAAAACCAAAACAGTCTTTTGGCTTATTTAGAAATACTGCTTGAGCAGATTGAGCATCGTCAAATTCTGCGAAAACACAAGCCCCTGTTCCCGTTAATCTTGCGGGGGCATATTGTAACAACCAGCCCAGCAGTTCTTCAACCTCTGGATAATGATCTCGCACAATTTTTTCGCAATCGTTTGTATAATTTTCAGCTAAAAGTTGTGAAAGTGGTCTTTTCGGGGTATTGCGCGGCAAATTAGGATCTTGAAAAATGACGCCGGTTGAAATGGAAACTTCAGGTTTTAGCACTACGTACCATTTTTCAGCAGGATTACAATAGTGAATTTTTTCTCCCACGCCTTCTGCAAACGCCGCTTTGCCGTGGACGAAAATAGGCACGTCAGCGCCCAGCTGTAATCCTAACTGAGCCAACTCTTCAAGGGAACATTGCGTTTTCCACAAAGCATTAAGAGCAACAAGTGTGGTAGCCGCATTTGATGAGCCACCGCCAACGCCACCGCCCATAGGCAAGATTTTATCTAAATGAATATTCGCTCCTAGCTGGCATCCCGTGCGCTGTTGGAGTAAACGCGCTGCGCGATAAATTAGGTTATCTTCTTGTTTTAAATGGGGAATTTCTGGGGAAAGAATAATTTGTGAATCGTCCCTAACGCCAATTTCTAGCCAATCGCCAAAATCCAAAAATTGGAATAAGGTCTGCAATTCGTGGTAACCATTTTCCAAGCGCCCATTAATATAAAGAAACAAATTTAATTTTGCTGGGCTAGGAAAACGGTAGCGTCCATTTTTCGGCGGAACAAAAAGTGCGGTGGAAAATAATTTTTCATTAGTATTTCCAATGATTAACACGAATTTTCAGGGTTTGTGCGTCATTTTTTAGCAAAATATCCCGTGGTAGGGCAGGCGAGCGGTCTTGGTGATAATTCAAGTAATCCACCGTCCATTGCTCACCATTGACGGCATAAGTAAAGTTGGCGAGCAAATGGTTCTTACCCACATTGTAATCCTGTTGATTGTTTGGTTCACCTTTTAGCCAAGTGGCTAGCTGGGTGAGTGGTATATCCATACCGATAATTTCGCGTAATAACGCTTGGGCATCTTTAGCTGAGCGCTGGCGTCCTTTTTCATCTGAAATGGTTAAACCTTGCGCGTGCATTTTAAAGATGAGTTTGGAACTACTTAAGGCAGAAGAAAGCACCAGTGTATAGGCTTTCGGATTTTGATATTGCCAATCAAAGGCGGTAGAAAAACGCTGTTTGGCGCTGATATAGCCAATTTGTCCTTCTGCTTGATAAGCACTAATTTGTTGAATTTGTTGTAAATGTTGCTGCCAAGTGCGGTCGTTTTTTTCTATATATTGCACATTGGCTGGGCGGTTATCATCAATATCGAGGGCGCAGCCTGCTAGCAACAAGCTGATAAATAAAGGAATAAAAAGAGTTTTTAAGAATTTCATTGCGTTATACCGAGAAAATTTTGAGGTATTGTAAGGGGTTAGGAGGGATTAGTAAAGGAAAGCAGTTTAAGGATAAAGTATAAAAATAAGTGTGGTGGAAAAATTTTGGGGATAGTATTAGCTTAGTCTTACATTTTACACTAAAGTTGCAGTGTTTTTAGCTGCTCTTTTTGGCTCTCTAAAGTGAGATTCACATTCTTTTCATAATAAAGGACAAGGTTTCTTATCAATAAACGATGAGGGGAAAATTGAACTCCCAGTTTACTTGAAATCACTCGAAAGAGATGGCTAATTTGATACTCTGTTGTAACTTGTCCTTTATATCGAGTTTTACAAAATATATTAATATTAAATAACTGAGAATGAGAAGTCTGGCTACATTTCCTCAACTCAATAATTAATCTTTCAATATAGGGTAATAATCTTTCAGAAATAGGAATACAATGATATTCATGGTTTTTATTGAACTCTGGAGAAATATGAATAACTTTCTGATATAAATCAATATCACCGATTTTCAAACGAAGTAATTGGGCTCGGAGAATCCCAGTAAAACGAAATGTATTAACTAATGCCGGGATAAACCATTGGGGATTCAATACCTCTAGCAAACTTTCTTCACTACTAAGAAAAAAGTTCTAATTTTTGTAATTGGCAGTCCGTAAGCGTTTTTCTTTTTGCTTTACCTGTCCATAAAAATAATTTATTACATGGATTTTCTTTATAATCCAATAATTTTTGTTCAATCCCAAATTTATAAAGACATTTTAAATTCCGTAAATAACTATTCCAAGTGATTGGTTTAATCCCTTCCCCTACAACGGTATTACGCCAATTAAGTAAATGAGTACGCGTAATTTCATTTGGGTAAATCACATAACAACGCCAAAAGTTTACGCTATCATCTTTGATGACTCGCTTTCTATGCAAGCCGAGTGCTTGAAATTCATATTGTAAATTATTTATACTTTCTTCATAAAAATACTCCCCCTTTTCTTGTAAGTAGAGCTCAAAGGAACTTGGGCTAACAATAAATAAACAATCATTAACAATATGAACTTTTGCCGTGCGATCATTAAAGGTGAGTTTATTATTTAACAGTTTATTTTTATCCACTCCACAAATTTCTGCCCTTCGGATTTGAAATTCGAGTCGTTGTTTGTTGGAGATATTGGAGGCTCTGGAATAGAATTTGCTTCAATGTCGATGTGCGTATTCAGATTCTCTGGCTCAGATTTTAATATCGTTGTTGTTCCAGCTTCAGCAGAGGAGATATTCACCACTTTTACTCATTAGCCATAGCCCTTCTTCAGTAAGCCAGCCATCTCCTGGACCTTTAGCGCTGATTTGAATTTGTGAAACTAAATAACGTAAGGCTAAAACAAGTTGTTTTGCAAAAGAAATTAGTGGTTTTTGGACAAGTTTAGTAATATCACCGCCAAGAGCGAGAGCAACACTGTTTTGATCTGCTTTTTGCACAATTTCAGCTAATACACTCGCTTTATCATAATGTCCTGCCATAGCATACATTAATGCAGAAAATACGTCGGGATAGTTTGCTAGCCAATCAAAGGTTTCTTTGGAAATCAGTTGATTCGCGATAAATCCCCCTAATACCGGATTAGGCATTCTTGAATAAACTAACTATATAGTTTCTGATTTTATCAACTCACTTCACTTTTTATTCACTTTCGAATAAACTATTTAAAATTAGGGGCTGTAGTAGATTAGCCCTAAATTTCACACCATTTTCGCAATATTTTTAACTGCTCTTTTGGTGGCCCAAAGTTAAACCGAAATTCACATTCCTTCAAGAATAAAGGAAAGTTTTTTCGGTTAATTCCATTATATTTTCGCAGTATCCGCTTCGCCTGATTCCAAAAATTTTCAATGCCATTAATATGATTTTGTTTCACCACAAATAGCTCGGAATGATTGATTCGTTCGTGGTGAAATTCACTCACATCAAGAGCATCATAACTGCGATAAGTGTCCGTATAAACCCAGCTATCAGGCTTGATTTTTCTTTTAATTACAGGGAGTAATGTGTCACTCTTTGTGTTTTCGACCACAACAGTAAATACCTTTCCTTGTCGTTTTAGTCACCCAAAAACAGCAACTTTTCCAGCTGCTCCTCGCCCACGTTTTCCCTTGCGATGACCACCAAAATAGCTTTCGTCTAGTTCAATTTCTCCCTCAAAAATCTCGTTAACTTCAAGGGATAAATGATAGTCAATCACAAGCCTGATTTTATGGTAGAACAAAGCGGCTGTATTAGGTTGAATATCTAGCAAATTTGCTGCCGTTCTTGCAGTAACTTCTGCGATAAAAAACTCCAGCAGTTTTTTCTGTATGGATTTCTTTAATTTACAATGTGTTATCTTCATTTTTGTAGTATAGCATTGTTGCTAATCTACTACAGCCCCTAAAATTAAAATATAATTTATTCTTGATTTTTACGGTTTCTTAATTTTTGTAGGGCTATATATGAAAAAGATAGCGGTATTGATTTGGTTTTGCAGTTTCTCGTCATTATTATCTGCGGTAGAACGACCTTCTCCAGAATTAAACCGTATTGATGCTCAACAGCAACAACGCCAAAAGGAGCAAATCCAACAGCAAAACGAACGGCTTCGTTCAGATGCTGATGTAAGAATGGAAATTTCTTCAGAAAAACCTACCGCACTTCCCTTAAATGAATCTCCTTGTTATCCCATTCAACACCTTTCCATTGTAGATTATTCCGCTGATAACACCGTGAAATCGAGCCAATTTCAATGGGCATTAAATAAAGCCATCACACAATTAAACCTCAAATTGCCACATTGTTTCGGGGCTCAAGGATTAGGCATTTTAATGAAACAGATGCAAAATAATGTGATTGAGCAAGGCTATATCACAACCAGAGTGGTGGCGAGTGAACAAGATTTAACGCAAGGCATATTTTCTTTAACGGTTATTCCAGGGCAAGTTCGCCATACCATTATTGCTGATGCAAGTCGCATTCCTTGGTTTAGTAAACTTACCGCAAAAACCGCATTGGCATTTAAACAGGGGGATTTAATTAATCTCCGTGATATTGAACAATCGTTGGAAAATCTCAAGCGTGTGCCAACGGCGGATGCCAACATTGAAATCCTTCCCGCCGATAACAGTGCTCAGCTTGGTGAGAGCGATATTAAAATTACCTATCAACAGCGTTTTCCTTTCCGGTTAAGCGTAAATTTAGATGATTCAGGTTCAAAATCCACCGGAAAATGGCAAGGCTCAGCAACGCTTTCGTGGGATAACTTGTTTTCTGCCAACGATTTATTTTATACCACCTTCACACATAGCATAAAACGCCATACGGACGATGACGGGCGTCGTGCCACAAGAAATTATGGTTTCTATTATTCTGTGCTTTTTGGCTACTGGGCCTTCTCTGCCTCACTGTATAAAACAAATTACCATCAAGAGGTTTTCGCTGCTTTTAATAATAACTATCTCTATTCTGGACAGAGTGAAACAACCAATTTGAATCTCTCCTATTTGCTTTATCGTGATGCGGTACGAAAAACCACAATCTCAGGTGGCTTTTGGTCTCGCCATTCGAAAAACTACATTGATGACGCTGAAATTGATGTTCAACGCCGCCGAATGGCAGGTTGGCAAATCAACTTGAGCCATATTGAATATATTAAGGCAGCAACACTGAAACTTTCTGCAGGATTTAAATGGGGAACGGGCGTACGCGGCTCTATGAAAGCTCCTGAAGAATATTGGGGAGAAGGCACATCTCGCCCAAAAATCCTCACTGCATCGCTTGAATTTAATTATCCTTTCCACATTGGCAAGCAGGCTTGGGCATTTAACACTGATTGGTCAGCACAATGGAATAAAACAACGCTTATTCAGCAAGATAGATTAAGCATTGGCGGACGTTATACGGTGCGAGGTTTTGACGGTGAACTCACCTTATCAGGGGAACGCGGTTGGCTATGGCGTAATGAGCTTAGTTGGAATGTGGCGAATAAGGGGCATTGGCTATATCTAGCACTTGATGGCGGCAGGGTAATGGGACGTGATGAAGAAATGCGTCTTGGTCATCACTTGATGGGTACGGCACTCGGACTACGCGGAGGTTGGACGCACTTTTATTATGATGTGTTTATTGGACGCCCATTAAGCAAACCGCGTGGTTTTAAAACATCGCATAGCGTAACAGGCTTTAATATCGGCTTAACCTTTTAATTTAGTGCATTAGGCTTAAACGAGGATTTTCTTATGAATAAACATAATTTTCGTGTGATTTTCAGCAAAACACTGCAACGCCTTATCGTGGTGTCTGAACTGGCAAAAGCGGAAGGCAAAGCAAAAAGTGAAATGCCTCAAACACAAAGTGCGGTTGGTTTT
>NZ_PQVI01000096.1 GCF_002921145.1 Avibacterium endocarditidis | reverse complement strand
AAATAAGGACTATTATCGCCAAGCCTTGCAAGATTTGCTTGAAAGCATCAATGATGATGCCCAACTGTATCGCCAACTGCGTCTGTTTCGCCACCGTGAAATGGCAAAACTGAGCCTGTGTCAAAGCCTAAATCTCGCCACCGTAGAAGCGGTTTTTGTTCGCCTTTCTCAACTGGCAGAAGCCATTATTATCGCTACTCGCGATTGGCTTTATCAGCGCACTTGTGCAGAAATGGGAACGCCAATGGACGCGCACGGTGACCCACAACAACTTTATATTTTAGGAATGGGAAAATTAGGCGGATTTGAACTCAATTTTTCGTCTGATATTGATCTCATTTTCACCTACCCTGCCAATGGGGAAACCCAAGGGGCAAGGCGTTCCATTGAAAATAGCGTGTTTTTCACTCGCCTTGGGCAGCGCCTTATCAACGCCCTTGATCAATATACGCCCGATGGTTTTGTGTATCGCACGGATATGCGTCTACGCCCTTTTGGGGAAGCCGGTGCATTGGCGCTAAGCTTTACCGCGATGGAGCAATATTACCAAGAACAAGGGCGCGATTGGGAACGCTATGCGATGATCAAAGGGCGAATTTTGGGGGCTGATCCGCAAGATCCGAATGTGAAAAACTTGCAAAATTTGCTCCGCCCTTTTGTTTATCGCCGTTATATTGACTTCAGTGTGATTCAAGCGTTACGCGAAATGAAAGGTAAAATTGAGCGAGAAGTGCGCCGCCGCGGTTTAGTGGATAACATTAAACTTAGCGCAGGGGGGATTCGTGAAATTGAATTTATCGTGCAAGTTTTCCAGCTGATTCGTGGTGGTCGTGAAATCAAATTGCAGCAGCATTCTCTGCTTAATCTCTTACCAGAATTAGAAAAATTAGGCCTGCTTAGCCCAAATGAAAAACAAGATTTGCAACAAGCCTATGTGTTTTTACGCCGTGTGGAAAACGTGCTGCAAGCCATTGATGATAAGCAAACGCAACTTTTGCCAGAAAAAGAACTGGATCGCCAACGCCTGATTTTTGCGGTACAACATTACCTTCAATGGAACAATGAAAAACAACCAATCATTGTGGAAAACCATCTCACCAGCTGGGCAGATTTTTATGCGTTATTGCAATCTCACCAACACAAAGTGCGGTCGGTTTTTTCCCAATTAATTGGCGAAGAAAATGATAAGTCCACGCCAGAAAATAGCCAATGGGACGATTTTTTAGAAACGGATCTCAATGATGAAGACATTCAACAGATGTTGCAACAAAATGGCATAAAACTGGAAGAAAATGCACCGCTCTTACAACGCCTTGCTCAGTTCCGCATCGAGCTAGCGCGCCGTCCTATCGGCACAAGGGGGCGTGGTGTATTGGCGCAATTAATGCCAATGTTGCTGACACAAATTTTCCAGCATCAGGCCTATGAAACCTTGCTGCCACGAATGTTGGATATTGTGGACAAAATTCTCACGCGCACCACCTATTTGGAATTATTAGTAGAAAATCCACAGGTGCTAAATCAGCTCATTGAGCTGTGTTCGCAGTCGCAACTGATTGCGCAACAAGTGGCGCGCTACCCGATTTTGCTTGATGAATTGCTAGATCGCAACGCGTTGCTTAATCCTACCCATTTTAGCGAATATCGCAGCGAATTAAAGCAATATCTGCTCCGTTTACCGCAAGATGATGAAGAACAATTTATTGATGCCCTACGTCAATTTAAGCAAAGCACCTTGTTGCGCGTAGCGGCTGCCGACATTTTGGGAGCGTTGCCTGTAATGAAAGTGAGTGATCATCTCACCTATTTAGCGGAAGCCATTATTAATGCGGTGGTGAATTTAGCGTGGCAACAGGTTTCCGCACGTTTTGGCGTGCCAGAGTTTCTCGCTCCGAATGAAAAAGGCTTTTTGGTTGTTGGCTATGGTAAATTGGGCGGGCTTGAGTTGGGCTATAAATCTGATTTGGATTTGGTGTTCTTGTTTGACGGCAGCCAAACCGGGCAAACCCAAGGCGGCAGAAAAGTGATTGATAGCAATCAGTTTTATCTCAAGCTTGCTCAAAAAGTCATCAGCATTTTTAGTATGAATACGAATGCGGGCATTCTTTACGAAGTGGATATTCGCCTACGCCCTTCAGGTGATGCGGGATTGCTTGGCTGTTCATTGAGTGCTTTTGAAAATTATCAGCTGAATGAAGCTTGGACCTGGGAAAAACAAGCCTTGGTGCGCAGCCGTGCGGTTTATGGCGAGCCTGCCTTGCGCCAACGCTTTGAGCAAATTCGCCACAAGGTGCTGACTGCACCACGGGATCTTGAGCAACTCAAGGAAGATGTGAAAGCAATGCGCGAGAAAATGTATCAACATCTCGCCAATAGCAATCCTGATGAATTTAACATTAAAACCGATAAAGGCGGCATTACAGATATTGAATTTATCGCCCAATATTTAGTGCTGACTTATGCGCCGAAATACCCGAGCTTAACCACTTGGTCGGATAACGTGCGGATTTTTGAGTCAATGGCGGAAATTCCTAATACGGAAAACCAAAGTACGGAACACCAAAGTGAAGAAAATACAAGTGCGGTGCTAAATTTTGAAATTTCTGAGCAATTAAAAAATGCCTACACCAGCCTGCGCAACCGCATTCATCAGCTAAATTTACTTGGCTTGCCTGTTGTGGTTAGCCAAGTAGAATTTCAATCTGAACGCCAATTCATTGAAGAAATTTGGCGGACGTTGTTTGATTAGCTACGCATTTTATTGGCTAACTCAACAATTTTCACGATCACCCTTGTGGCGTCCCACATTCCTTCAAGGGTGGTCAATTCTTGCTTGCTATGAAAATTATAGCCGCCAGTAAATAACATTGGACAAGGAATCTGTTTTTCTGCCAATTTCGCACCGAGATAACCTGAGCGAATTGGGGTGAGAATTGGCTCAATATCACATTGTTTCATTGCTAAATCGGCAAGCTGAATAGATTTTGGTTGCTGTTTGATAACTTCGCCCATATTGCCATATTGATCTTCAATGCTTAACTGTGCTTTTTTTCTTAAACGTTTTTTGCGATTAAAATCCACAATCATCATTGCCAAAAATGCTTTACGCTGTTCAAAACTCACCGCATCAAAATCACAAATTAAGTAGCGCATTTCCACTTTCTCAATGTCGCCCGTTAGACTTTCTAAATGGAAAAATCCCTGCTTACGCTCTGTTTTCTCTGGCACTTCTTGCGCTGGTAGCCCCTTTTGAAATTCACAAGCTAAAGTGAGCGCATTACGCATTTTGTCTTTGCCTACGCCAGCTTGAATATTGCGTCCATAAAGGGTTACAGTAGCGGTGGCGACATTAACATTTTCATAACCCAAACTGCCCACACCCTCTCCAGCAAGGCAATATGCCCAATCACAAGTAAATTTCTCAAAAGGAAAATGTTTCATTCCCTGCCCAGTTTCTTTGTCTGGCACAAAGGCAAGGCGAATGTTGCAATGGGAAAGATGATTTTGCTGCAAAATATGAAGTGCGGTCAGAATTTCTGCTATTCCTGCTTTGTTATCTGCCCCTAACAAAGTTTTTCCGTCACCAACCACTAAAGTTTTTCCAATCAATTTTTGCAAAAATGGGTGATATACCGGGCTGATAAATTCTTCCCCTATGCCAAGAGAAATATCACCGCCACGATAATTTTCAATCACTTCAGGCAAGGCGTGTTTGCTGCTACATTGTGGTGAAGTATCAAGCTGGCTAATAAAGCCAATGGTCGGCATTTTAGCGCTAACATTGGAAGGCAAAAATGCGGTGAGAATACCTTGTTTCGTTAATTCAATTTGTTGCAAACCGAGTGCAGAAAGCTCTTGTTGCAGAAATTTAGCCAACTTTGCCTGCCCAGTGGAGCTAGGAATAGGCTTGGTATTAAATTTCCCTTGCGTGTCAAAACTCACATAGTTCAAAAAACGTTCTAATAATCCTTCTTGATATTGTGTGCTGTTTTCCATAATCATCTTTTCGTTTGCAAAAAATCGTTGCGTTTTATTCTAACTAGACGCTTAACTTGAGGTATTGATATATAACAAAATTCAACGCAATTTTTTTAGTCAAAATATGATTAATTGCTTTTCATTATGGGGCGTTCGCTATATCATTAGCACTTATTTCTATACATTGATTGTTCAACCAATTTTCTTAGGGAGAAAACCAAAGCTAGTGGAAAATTCAGTTCAAACCAAGCCGATTATTGAGCTTCGTTCTTTAACCAAATCTTATGGCGACAAAACGATTATTAATGGTTTAAATCTTACCATTAACAATGGCGAATTTTTGACAATTTTAGGGCCATCAGGCTGTGGTAAAACCACGGTGTTACGCTTGATTGCAGGATTAGAAGATCCTAACGGCGGTAAAATTATTCTGGACGGTCAGGATATTACTGATGTGCCAGCAGAACGCCGTTTTGTGAATACGGTATTCCAAAGTTATGCCCTGTTCCCGCATATGACGATTTTTGAAAACGTGGCTTTCGGTTTGCGTATGCAGAAAGTGCCAAATGCGGAAATTAAACCGCGCGTAATGGAAGCCTTGCGTATGGTTCGTTTAGAAGAAATGGCGGATCGCAAGCCTAATCAGCTTTCTGGTGGTCAGCAACAACGTATTGCCATTGCAAGAGCGGTGGTAAATAAGCCAAAAGTGTTGTTATTAGACGAATCGCTTTCCGCATTGGATTATAAATTGCGTAAAGAAATGCAAAATGAACTGAAAGCCTTGCAACGTCAATTAGGCATTACCTTTATTTTCGTTACCCACGATCAAGAAGAAGCTTTAACAATGTCTGATCGTATTATCGTGATGAACAAAGGGAATATTGAGCAAGATGGTACACCACGCGAAATTTACGAAGAGCCGAAGAATTTATTCGTGGCGCGTTTCATTGGCGAAATTAATGTTTTCAACGCTAAAGTGATTGAGCGCGTGAGCGAAAAAACCGTAAAAGCCAACGTGGAAGGCCGTATTTGTGAGATCTATACGGATTTACCAGTTCAACCTGATCAGCATTTGAAAGTGCTTTTACGCCCTGAAGATATTGTGATTGAAGAATTAGACGAAAATGAGCAATCCAAGGCCATTATCGGACACGTTTCTGATCGTAACTATAAAGGTATGACGTTGGAATCTAGCATTATTCTTGATCATAACAATATGAAAGTGTTAGTTAGCGAATTCTTCAATGAAGATGATCCGCACATTGATCACTCCGTAGGACAAAAAGTTGCCCTAACTTGGCACGAAGGCTGGGAGGTTGTGTTAGACGATGAAGACAGCTAATTCTGGATTTCAAAAAATCACCATTACCACCATTTTTGCGTGGTTAATTTTCTTTGTGCTTGCGCCAAACTTATTGGTGCTTGCGGTGAGTTTTTTAACCCGTGATAGCAGTGATTTTTATGCCTTACCATTTACCATTGAGAACTACACGCGTTTATTTGAACCGCTGTATGCGCAAGTGGTGTGGAATTCTCTTTATATGTCGGGCATTGCGACCATTATTTGTTTAATCATTGGCTACCCTTTTGCCTTTATGATTAGCAAAATTAAGGAAAAATATCGCCCGATTTTGCTCTTTTTAGTGGTATTGCCATTCTGGACGAACTCATTAATTCGTATTTACGGAATGAAAATTTTCCTTGGTGTAAAAGGGATTTTAAACAGCACCTTGCTTACCCTTGGCATTATTAATGAACCAATTCGTATTCTTAATACGGAAGCGGCGGTGATTATTGGTTTAGTCTATCTATTATTGCCATTTATGATTTTGCCATTGTATGCAGCCATTGAAAAGTTAGATTACCGCTTATTAGAAGCAGCGAAAGATTTAGGCGCGAACAGTTTCCAACGCTTTGTTAAAGTGATTATTCCACTCACAATGCCAGGCATTATTGCAGGCTGTTTATTAGTGTTATTACCTGCAATGGGAATGTTCTATGTGGCGGACTTACTCGGCGGTGCGAAAGTATTGCTTGTGGGTAATGTAATCAAGAGTGAATTCTTAATTTCTCGCAACTGGCCATTTGGATCAGCGATTAGCATTGGTTTGACTATTTTGATGGCGTTACTCATTTTTGTATATTACAAAGCAAGTAAATTAATGAATAAGAAAATGGAGTTGGAATAATGAGCCGTTTACTACGTAATGTTTTTATGTTGGTGGTGTACGCTTATTTGTATATCCCAATTATCATTTTGGTGACCAATTCGTTTAATGCAGATCGCTACGGATTAAGCTGGAAAGGCTTTAGCTGGAATTGGTATGAGCGTTTATTTAACAATGATACCCTAATTCAAGCCGCGTTCCACTCTGTAACTATCGCCTTTTTTGCGGCCACTTTTTCCACTATTTTGGGTGGCTTAACGGCGATCGCCTTGTATCGCTATCGTTTCCGCGGTAAACAGGCGGTGAGCGGAATGTTGTTTATCGTAATGATGTCGCCGGATATTGTAATGGCAGTGTCTTTGCTTGCCTTATTTATGATCGTTGGTATCTCACTCGGATTTTGGTCATTGCTTTTAGCGCATATCACTTTCTGTCTGCCTTATGTTGTAGTAAGCGTGTTCTCTCGCTTGAAAGGATTTGACGCAAAAATGCTTGAAGCAGCGAAAGATTTAGGCGCAAGTGAAGTAACCATTTTGCGTAAAATTATTTTGCCACTGGCACTTCCTGCCATTGTTTCAGGCTGGTTATTAAGCTTTACTATCTCTCTTGATGATGTAGTGGTGTCTTCTTTCGTAAGTGGCGTAAGCTACGAAATTTTACCACTGAAAATTTTCTCATTGGTAAAAACAGGGGTAACGCCTGAAGTTAACGCCCTAGCCACCATTATGATTATTTTCTCTCTTGCTTTAGTGGTATTAAGCCAAGTTGTGGCGAAAAAAGATAAATAGCCCAAATGGGAAAATAATACTTCACAAATAAGCATAGACAAAATAGAATACGCCTTGACGCTGTCAAGGCGTTTTTTTATTCATATTTTGCCAAAACAAAATATGCCCCTAACCCTCTTAACAGGAGAATGATAGAAATGAAAAAATTTGCAGGTCTTTTCACAGCCGGAATGATCGCAGTTACTTTAACAGCTTGTAATGATAAAGAAACAAAGAATGCGGACACCAAAGCACCAGCTAACGATACCGTATATCTTTACACTTGGACAGAATATGTTCCAGATGGTTTATTAGACGAATTTACCAAAGAAACTGGCATCAAAGTCATTGTTTCAAGCCTTGAATCTAACGAAACAATGTACGCGAAATTAAAAACACAAGGTGAAGCCGGCGGTTACGATGTTATCGCACCTTCAAACTACTTTGTGTCAAAAATGGCACGTGAAGGTATGTTAATGCCATTAGATCACAGCAAATTACCTGTTATCAAAGAATTAAACCCAGATTGGTTAGACAAACCTTACGATAAAGGCAACAAATATTCTTTACCACAATTATTAGGTGCGCCGGGTATTGCCTATAACACCAATGATTACAAAGGTTCTGACTTCACCTCTTGGGGCGATTTATGGAAACCTGAATTTGCAGGTAAAGTACAATTACTTGATGACGCGCGTGAAGTGTTCAACATTGCCCTATTAAAATTAGGTCAAGATCCAAATACTCAAGATCCAGCAATCATCAAACAAGCTTACGAAGAGTTATTAAAATTACGTCCAAACGTGCTTTCTTTCAACTCTGACAACCCAGCTAACTCATTCATCTCAGGTGAAGTGAACGTGGGTCAATTATGGAATGGTTCTGTGCGTATTGCGAAAAAGAAAATGCACCTTTAGATATGGTATTCCCGAAAGAAGGCCCTGTGCTTTGGGTTGATACCCTTGCAATTCCTGCAACAGCGAAAAATCCAGATGGCGCGCACAAACTTATTAACTATATGTTAGGTGCGAAAACAGCAGCGAAATTAACAGAAGAAATTGGCTACCCAACATCAAATGTTGAAGCGTTAAAATTACTTCCAGATGAAATTACTAAAGATCCTGCTATCTACCCAACACAAGAAGTGTTACAGAGCAGCTACTGGCAAGATGACGTTGGCGATGCTGTTCAGTACTATGAAGAGTATTACCAAAAATTAAAGCAGCGAAATAATTTCTTGCACAAATAAACCTCGCTAAATGCGAGGTTTATTTTTTCCTATATTCAAAAACTTATT
>NZ_PQVI01000095.1 GCF_002921145.1 Avibacterium endocarditidis | reverse complement strand
TTTTTGGATCTTTGGTTTTTAATAATGCTGAACCATAAAGTTGGTGGGCCATATCAGGCGATAGAAAAACCTTATCGGAAAACTGATCTTTCATTAATTGATAAGTTGCCTGATCGCGCGCAAATAAATAGCAGTCTTTATGGGCGGAAAAAATGGCTGCCGATTTTTCTTTCGCTTCGAGATTAGAAAAATAAGCAGTTTGTGGCATTACAATGATGCGATTATTCGGAAAGGCTTGCACCAAGGCTTCGCGCATTCCTTGAATGGCAGGGTAGAGATCACCGAAATTGCCGCCGCCGTGGCAGATTAAGGTGGTGTTTGGTTTTACATATTTTTTTACTTCATCAAGATCGAAACTTTGCAAGCAACGTCTTAATCGAATATTAATTTGATAATCCTGAAAAAACGCTTCTGTTCCCGCATAAATGAGTAAATCCCCCACGTTTAAATGGAGCGGATAATCAAAATACAGCACATCATTTTTATCCACGATCACATCAAGGATTTGCTTTAAATCTTGTTTAAGGGAAACTAAAATTTCGTTCATAGTTAATCATCTTTCCTATAAAGCTGCTCATCAGCGTAAAAGGGCTATTTTAAAACAGAATGCCCCATAGTTCCAAAAGGATTGAGTATCTTTACAAAAGATTACAAGCCCTTTATGCTAAGCGGCACGTTGTCTAGCTCAAAATTATTTATGTATTTACTCACCAAACTTATTGCAGCGATCATTCTTCCGCCATTTAATGTCTTGATTTTATGGATTTTTTCTTTATTTTTGAAGAAACAATATAAAAAACTGAGTTTTGCTTGCGGTCTTTTAGGCGTTGTCATTTTGTATGTGTTCAGCATTCCTTACACTGCACAAAAATTGCAAGATAGCCTAGCAAAACAAACACCGCTCAGCCTTGCCGATTATAAAACGGCGCAGGCAATTGTGGTGCTAGGTGGCGGTTTGCGTGATAGTAACGAATTATTTGGTAGCCTTGCTGTGCCTGCAATCCCCCTTGAACGTTTGCGTTATGCGGCTTATTTACATAGAGAAACTCAGCTGCCGATTTTGATTACTGGTGGAACGCCTAATGGCAATTCTGAAGCCAAAATAATGGCAAAAGAGCTGCAAGAGTTTTTCCATACGCCAACTCAATGGCTAGAAGAAAAAGCGAAAACCACCATTGAAAATGCCCAATTTACTAAGGCGTTATTAGAAAAAGAGCATATCCAGCGTATTATTTTGGTCACCAACCAATGGCATATGCAACGCGCAAAATTCTTATTTGAAAAACAAGGATTTAGCGTTCTTCCTGCAAGCGTAGGCAATGGCGTTACGCCTGAAAGTTATGGCTTAACGCCAATGCACTTTATCCCACAAGCCAGTGCAATGCCCGCTAATATGCAAGCGCTGAAAGAATGGATTGGTTATTGGAAAGAGAAATTCTAAAAACGAAAATAATGAAAAAGCGAAAACAGTGAAAACAAAAATACACAACAAAAAAGTGCGGTGAAAAATCACCGCACTTTTTCTATGAATAAAATGATTAAGCCATTAAATTACCAATATATTTTGATAAAGTCATAATGCTTAACACCGCCATTAAAATGACCACCAATGCCCCCGCCGCAGTCATCCAAGCAGGGTGTTTGTAGTCCCCAACAATTTTACTACGATGTGCCGCAAGTAAAATTAATCCCAGTGAAATTGGAAGAATTAATCCATTTAATGTTCCTACAAAAACAAGCACTTGTGCAGGTTTTCCAATGGTTGCAAGCACGGCAGTGGAAATCACAATAAATACAATAATCCAGCAATTTCTATGCTTAGCAATAAATGGGGAGAAGGTAGTTAAGAAAGACACAGAGGTGTAAGCCGCGCCGATCACAGAAGTAATTGATGCCGCCCAAATCACAATTCCAAAAATAATCAACCCGATATTTCCTGCAACGTGAGAAAATGGCGTTGCTGCTGGGTTGGCAGGATCAAGTTTTACCCCTTGAGAAACCACACCAAGCACGGCAAGGAACAGCACGACACGCATAATTGAGGCGATAAGAATGGCTGAAATAGAGCTTTTACTCACCTCTTTCAACGAATCTTTTCCTGTAATTCCGGCATCTAATAGACGATGCGCCCCAGCAAAGGTGATGTACCCCCCAACGGTTCCACCAACAAGGGTCACAATCGCAATCACATCTAATTTTTCTGGCACAAAAGTATGTACCACCGCATCAGCAACGGGCGGATTCGCATTCACTGCCACATAAATGGTCAGTGCGATCATCACAAAGCCCATCACTTGTGCAAAGCGATCCATTATTTTTCCTGCTTCTTTAAACAAGAAAATACCAACAGCAATCGCACCACTGATAATCGCCCCCGTTTCTGCTGGCAAGCCGGTTAGGATATTTAGCCCTAACCCCGCACCGCCAACATTACCAATATTAAAAGCAAGCCCGCCCATAACGATCAATACGGCAAGAAAATAGCCCGCTCCGGGTAAAACCGCATTTGCAATGTCTTGTGCCTTTTTTTTCCGATACGGCGACAATTCGCCAAATATTTAGCTGTGCACCAATATCCAACAAAATGGAAAGTAAAATCACAAAGCCAAAGCTGGCGAATAAAGTTTGAGTGAACGTAGCGGTTTGCGTTAAAAAGCCCGGGCCAATGGCTGACGTTGCCATTAAGAACGCCGCCCCCAGTAATGCACTGCGGTTTTTAATCATAAAATACTCCTGTATATTTTTTGTTATTAATTGATGTTATGTTTAATTTGATTTCAGTTGAATATTATGTTCCATCAAAGCCTGACGAATTTTTTCAGCAAAAGAAATCGCGTGTTCACCATCACCGTGTAAACAAATGCTATCCGCTTTAATTGGCACTTCTACGCCATCAACGCTTGGCACAGTGCCTTGTAGCACCATTTGCAGTACTTGGCTGATGGCTTCATCATCATTTTCTACCATTGCATCAGGGCGGGTACGCGGCACTAATGAGCCGTCTGCAAGATAATGGCGATCAGCGAAGACTTCTGAAATCACCCCTAAGCCCTGTTGTTCCGCCACTTGCAACATTAAACTGCCCGATAAGCCCATTAATTTCAGTTTAGGATCAAAGGCTTTTAGGGTTTGTGCGATCAGTGTGGCAAGTGCTTCATCTTTTGCCGCTTGGTTATATAACGCACCGTGTGGTTTCACATAAGCCAGTGGCACAGCTTCCGCTTCGCAAAGGGCTTTGATTGCACCGAGTTGATAGAGCAGGCAGGCTTTCAATTCTTCATCAGGCAGTTGCATATTGGTGCGACCAAAATTTTCGCGATCAGGAAAACTTGGGTGTGCGCCCACTTGTACTTGGTTCTCTTTTGCCCAACGAATGGCTTTTCGCATTTCGTTGAAAGCCCCTGCGTGTAAACCGCAAGCGACATTTGCTGAAGTGACAAGTTGCAATAAGCGTTGATCATTACCGCAGCCCTCTGCTAAATCCACATTTAAATCAACGTGTTTCATTTACTTTTCTCCTTATGCGAGCTAAATAATCTTGGTTTTGTTGATAACGTTCACGTGCTTCATGATGAGAAATCACAGAAAAATGTACCGCACTTTCTAACGCATTTTGTGCTAAACGTCCGAGATCCGCTTCGATCACACAAGCTATTTTTGGATAACCGCCCGTAGTTTGCGTGTCCGCCATTAAAATAATCGGCATTCCGTCTGGTGGCACTTGCACCGTTCCCATTGGTGCGGCGTAAGAAAGCATTTCCAATGGTTGAGTGAGATTAAGTTTTTGTTCTCCGCTAAAACGATAGCCCATTCGACTGCTATTTTTTTCTAATCGCCAAGGCTGGTTTTGGAAAACTTGCTGACTTTGTGCGGTGAAATGGTCAAATTCGGAGGACGGCACGAGATGAATTTTATTGGTAAAATCAATAGGTTCAATGCTGATCGTAGAAAGGAATGTGTCGCGTTTGCCTGTGGCTATGTTATCTCCAGCACGCAATAATCGCCCTTGATAACCACCAAATCCTGCTTTGAGATCGGTGCTGCAAGAACCTAGCACTTTCGGTACATTAAAACCGCCTGCTACACAAAGATAAAGGTAATTTCCCATTGTGATCCGTTTAACCGTTAAACGTTGGCGTGCTTTTGCCGTGTATCGCCAATAAGCATAAATTGGTTGGTCATCAAGGTAGGCTTCACATAATCCACCGGTGAAACAAAAAGGCGTATCACAATCGAAAGTTAGGCTAAAACCGCCTAGCGTCGCTTCAATGGCTGGGGTATCAGGCTCGTTTGCCAATAAAAGGTTACCCGCCTGTAATGCTAAGGCGTCCATTGCCCCTGCGTGTCCAATGCCAAAATTGCGAAAGCCAAAACGTCCTAAATCTTGGATATGGGCGAAGCCATACATATTTTCAATATAAATCATAGGGTTATACTCTCCGCCACAAATTTTACGTTATCGCCAGCCATTAACAACACCGGCGGCTCTTGGCGAATATCAAATAATGGCATTTCCGTTCTGCCAAGTAATTGCCAGCCCCCTGGGGAGGTGAATGGATAAACGCCAGTTTGGCTGCCACCAATGCCCACTGAACCTGCGGGAACTTTGGTTCTGGGCTGTTCTCGTCTTGGTGTGTGTAAATTTTCAGGTAAACCGCCTAAATAAGGAAAACCCGGTTGAAAGCCCATCATAAAAACGGTGTAAGTGGGGGCGGTGTGGCGGCGGATAATTTCTTCGGGCGTGGTGTGATGAAATTTCGCTACATCAAATAAATCTTCGCCAAATTCACCGCCATAATGCACAGGGATTTCAATTAATCGGCTTTGGCGTGTTTCTGTTTGCTGTTCGCTTTGTTGCCAATAATGTAAGACTTGTTGCTCAAGTGCGGTGGGATTTGTGTCAAAATGATAAAACAGGGTGAAATTATTCATTCCCACCACCACTTCTTGCACATTGGGCTGCTGACGCATTTGCTCTGCAACAAGCCAAATACGTTGTTGCTTTGGTAGCTCTGCAGGCGGCGGTAAAGAACAAAGAAGAGAGCGTTCACTGGTTAAGGAAAAAGTTAGCATACATAACCCTCGTTTGTTAATGAGATGTTATTTTTCTAACGTTATTTCAACATACTGTCAAGGGAAAAATTAAGAATTTTTCTTAAAATAGAATTTATTCAAATTTGATAAGTTATTTTTGCCGAAAATAAAGCCACTTAATTATTCGTTAAGTGGCTTGAAAGTTAATTAAAATGATATTAGTAAGCCATCATCAATAGCATAATTGCCATTTTCATATCATTTTCTGACATTTCTTGATTGTTAAAAATTAATTTTTGCTTATCTTTATCCAACAAGATTTTAAAGTTAGCTTTATCATCTTTTAACATAAGGAAATTATTGCTTCCCATTTCTGTGAGATATTGCTCAACTATATTTTCAACTTCTTGCTCTGATACCTGTTGCGTTCTTGGGTTTATTGCAAATATATTTTTAACGAATTGAACTAACGCTTTTTTCTCTGATTCCGCACTGATTTTAAAGCTATCGAAGGCATCGAAAACTTTTTCATTTTCTAATGCACTCTGAAACGCTTGGCTTAAAGCAATTTTTACTTCAGCATCAAAAGCTTTGCCTTTATCATTGAAAAGCTCAAGTTTATCAATATCTAGCACAGGTTGGTTGGCTAAAATTTCTTTTTGTATTTGGCTAAGAACCTTATCATTATTGAAATCACTTTCATCAAGTTCATTTAAGCGATTTACCGCATCGCCTAAAATATGATTTACTGCACCTTTGAATTTTAATCCCGTAAGCACTTTATTATCAACTAAGATATTTTTGACAGTATAATCAAAGTTCGTATCAATAAAGCCATTTTTCTCATTGATTTTATTTTCAATATCAATGTTATCTAACACAAGATCGAGATTATTTTCAGCTTTGTGCAAGGATATTTTTTCAATTGAAACATCTGTATCACCTTGATAAATATTTTTCCATTGCGTTGGTAAAATGTATCCTTTACCTTTTAAATTTTCTATAAGTAAACGATCCTTATCATTAATAATTAAAGAAAACTTACTTACATCAATTTCAGATTTTCCATAGCCCTGCTGATCAACGTCAAATTTTCCGTCTAAATTCCAAGCCATTTCAATTTGATCATCTGTTTTATGAGCTACATCGGAATAAACTTTCCCTTTAATCTCTTGCCCATAGCTCATTGTTGTTACGGTTCTTAATGGATTTTTGCCATTGGCAGCGAAATAGGCTTGGGTATCTTGCGTTTTTTCTACTTCTGTATCCGCAGAAAATAGCGCAAAAGAAAAGTCATTTAAAGTGATAGGTCCGTGGTGAATTTTCCCCACAAAAGGAATCGTTCCGTTTAATTCTTCGCCTTTTATTTCAAGCTGATAACGTACATCAGAACTAAAAAAACCACGATCTAAAATCGCATCTTTAATTTGTACGGAATAGCCAGTATCAGCGAAAGATTGTTGTAAATGCTGATTGCTTAATTGAATGTAGTCGATATATTTTTGTTCGGCGATTTTTCCTGTGTACCACGCACCACCGCACCAAGCGCCGCCCAGAATGGCAATTAATCCGATTGATAAAGCTGATTTTTTCATTACGTTTCCTTTTAAATAAAATTTGCAGAAAAATAGCATAATTAGCCGTAAATCGCAAAAGATAGTAGGAAAATAAAGTGCGGTGCTTTTTTAGAAAATTTTATATCGAAAGCAAAAAATGGGGCTCTCCCCCATTTTTGTTTAATGAATTATTCTGGACGCACGCCAAGTGTGTGGCAAATGGCGTAAGTGAGTTCGCTGCGGTTGAGCGTATAGAAATGGAAATCCTTCACCCCTTCACGAGAAAGCACGCGCACCATATCCATTGCGATGCTCGCCGCAACAAGGTTTCTAGTGGTTTGGTCATTCTCCAATCCTTCATACATTTTTGCCATCCACGCTGGAATTTTCACATTGGTAATCTCAGCCATTTTTTGCAACTGTTTGAAATTAGTAACAGGCAAGATCCCCGGCACAATCTCGGCATCAATACCGATAGAAGCGCAACGATCTCGGAAGCGTAAATAGCTGTCAATATCAAAGAAAAATTGAGTAATAACATGATTTGCACCGGCATCAATTTTACGTTTTAAATTGATTAAATCCGCTTGAGCAGATTTTGCTTCGGGGTGTACTTCAGGGTATGCCGCCACGGAAATATCAAAATCAGCCACAGAACGTAATAATTCCACTAAATCTGACGCATAGAAAGGTTTTTTGTCATATCCAGCAGGCTCATCACCGCGCAATGCCACAATGCGGCGAATACCGCTATCCCAATAATCTTGGGCAATTTTTTTCAGTTCTTCTGGCGTGGCGTCAATTCCTGTTAAGTGTGGAGCTGCTTCCAAGCCTGTTTCTTGCTTAATATGTTTCACCACGCTGTGGGTGCGATCACGCTCCCCTGAATTTGCCCCATAGGTGACGGAAACGAATTTCGGTTTTAGCACTTTTAAACGATGAATGGAATCCCACAGAATTTTTTCCATATTTTCATTTTTTGGTGGGAAAAACTCAAAAGACACGTTGATGTTGCCGTTAATGCCTGATAAGTGGTTGTTTAATGTATCAATTTCTTTTGCATAGCTCATAGGCTTCTTCCTCTGTATTTTTATCCGTTTAGACTGCTGTACGGCTATAACATTAAAGATAAAAGGGAGCTGTGTCAATTTCAAAAAATTTCATTATTTTATGAAACAAATTCATAGCAAAGCTCTTATCGCTCGCTTATAAATCCGCTATACTTCTGAAAAATCAATCCCTAAAGTTAGGAAAGTCTATGAATAAAAAGTAAAAATTGTTGGTTCACTATCCTTGATTGCTGCCACATTAGCTTTAGGCGCACAAATTTACACCAATCATAAAATTGATCAAATTCTGCAAAAATTCCCTTATTCCCTGCAAAATAAATTTCAGTTGGACGTGGTTGAGCAAAAGAAAAATTTCTTCAGTCGCGAGCTCATTCTCAAACTTTCTAATGATGAATCCAATACATCTAGCGAAATTATTCAAACAAAACTCACTGCACTTCCTTTTGCGGTGCTTGCAGATTCTGCCCTTATCCCAAGTTTTGTAAAAGAATTAAATAAAAATTTTAAAGTTACTATTGATAAAATAATATCACCAGTAAATTTTCTGTTATTGGGGATTATTTCCAATCAAATATTGATACCCAATTTCGCGATCTCGCTAACAAATCACAATCTTTAGTAATAGAGCTAAATTTTGAACCTAAAAGTCATCTAATGGAAATTCAAAGCCATTTATCTGGCTTTAATTATGATGCAAACTCAAAAATTAACGATTTAACGGCAAATGCCATACTTATCCCTATTGATGATAATCAATATGATATTGAAAATGTATCCGTTCAACTTAAAGACGGTGATATTTATTTCTTAAATGGGGATAATACAAATATCAAACTACAAAAATTAGATTATAATTTAGATAAATCTTTATCTGGCAGCAATTACAACTTAAGCACAAAATAAACACTGATGGGATAACTATTAAAGATAAAAATCCTAAACACGCTGCAATTCAGTTAAAAAATGTAGCATTCCAAATTGCTCAAAAAGACATTCCAAATCAACTTAGCTATGCAAAATTATTTCACCTGCTCAACAATAAAAATGAGCTAAACACGGCGGAAATTATCAATCAGTCTTTGGACTTACTATTTAAAAATAAAGAAAGTGAAGTTAGCTTTAATTTTGAAAAATTAACCTTAGCACATAAAGAAAGAGATAAAGAGGTTTCTTTTGATAACTTCTCTTCTTCCTTCAAAGGAAATTTTTCTGACTTATCACAAGTACAAAGTAGCTATGCTTTCGCATTAAAATCTAGTCAAAGCAAAGGAGAAGACACACCTTTTCAAATCAAAGGGATACAATTTGAAGGTAATAATAAAAATGTGAATCTTGCCACGCAACTTGAATTGTTAAAATCAAATATTCAGATTTTTTCGAAAATCAAACCATCAGAAAAAGAGCAAGAAAATGCCTCATTAGAAAAGAGAAAAATACCTTATTACCCACTTAAAACGCTTTCACAGGATTATAATCAATCCCAAGAGATGCTATTTAAAATAGATGAATTGACTTTAGGTGATAATACCGAACTTAAAGGAATAGAAATTGGAGCAAGTGGCGCTATTTCTGAAGATAAGCAAGATAATGAGAACATTGAGCTTACCCTAGCAAGCTATGTGAATAAAAAAGATCAGTTCCAATTAAAAATGGGAAAATCAGCCTTCCATTTACAGCAACAAATGTAGGTTCAATTATTCCTTTAAATATTTGTAATAACCTTATCTATCAAGCAGCTTGCACTAAATATCTTAGTGTCAATGATTATACTGACTTAATCATTTATCAGCCGATTAAAATATCGCTATTAATATTGAACAGGCAACAATAAATGGTGAAATAGATACCTACCCTTCTACATCGCCAACCCCATTTGAAGGAAAACTCAGCTTAAAATCAGGGATATTAGAAGATCAAAAAGATAAAAGATCTTTCGCTTTATTATTAGAAAAACGGAAAAATACAAACATTGAGCTTTCTTTCGCCTTTGCCAATAAATTATTTAAAGAGAATTTATTGAAAGGTAAAAACTCAACTTCGTGGTTATTAATTAATGATTGGGTCAATCCTGAAGGGCAACTTAATCCTTATTTAAAAGAAAATGGCGATAATTACACCATTGAAATAAAAAAAGAAGGGGAGCAAACTTGGATTAATGGCGAAATATTCCCTCCAACCAATGGGGAAAATTTAGCCCCAGAACAACAATAATTGCTCTTATTAAGTGCGGTGAAAAAATTAACAAAATTTCACCGCACTCTCTTTACTTTACAAATCGCAAAATCCCCCTACAATAACCGCCTTTACGCATTTACCTTGAGTGAATGCCTGACTTGTAATCAGACACAAAGAGAAATTTATGACAACCACATTCAAACCCCGAACTGCTTTCACCCGCAGGTTCGTTAAAAAATATGCGCTATGCCTTTGCTTATGGCGCTGATGCTGTTTATGCAGGGCAGCCACGTTATAGCTTGCGTGTGCGCAACAATGAATTTAACCACGCTAATTTGAAAATTGGGATTGATGAAGCGCACGCGCTAGGCAAAAAATTCTATGTGGTGGTGAATATTGCACCGCACAATTCCAAATTAAAAACCTTTATTAAAGATCTTCAGCCTGTGGTGGAAATGAAGCCCGATGCCTTAATTATGTCTGACCCAGGGTTGATTATGCTTGTGCGTGAACATTTCCCTGATATTGATATTCACCTTTCTGTGCAAGCCAATGCCGTGAACTGGGCAACGGTGAAGTTTTGGAAACAAATGGGGCTAACCCGCGTGATTTTATCCCGCGAACTTTCTATTGATGAAATTGCTGAAATTCGCCAACAAGTGCCAGATATGGAAATTGAAATTTTCGTCCACGGTGCATTATGTATGGCCTATTCGGGGCGTTGCTTGCTTTCAGGTTACATCAACAAGCGCGATCCAAACCAAGGCACTTGCACCAATGCGTGCCGTTGGGAATATTCAGTGGAAGAAGGCAAGGAAGACGACGTGGGCAACATTGTTGGCAATGAAATTCCTGTGAAGAATGTCGCGCCAGCGCCAACCTTGGGCGAGGGGCAAACTACGGACAAAGTCTTCTTACTTGCAGAAAGCCAGCGTCCAGAAGAAAAAATGTCTGCCTTTGAAGACGAACACGGCACTTATATTATGAACTCAAAAGATCTACGCGCCGTGCAACACGTTGAAAAACTTACACAAATTGGGGTTCATTCACTAAAAATTGAAGGGCGCACCAAATCTTTCTACTATTGTGCAAGAACCGCACAGGTTTACCGCAAGGCCATTGATGATGCCGCCGCAGGTAAACCATTTGATGAAAGCTTAATGGATACCCTTGAAAGCCTTGCGCACCGTGGCTATACCGAGGGCTTTTTACGCCGCCATACGCACGATGAATACCAAAACTATGACTATGGTTATAGCATTTCTGAGCGTCAGCAATTTGTCGGTGAATTTACTGGTGTGCGTAAAGATGGCTTGGCCGAAGTGGCGGTAAAAAATAAATTCTTACTTGGTGACGAAGTGGAATTAATGACACCAAAAGGCAATATCGTGTTCAAAATTGAGCGTATGCTAAATCGCAAAGGGGAAGAAGTAGAAGCGGCGCTAGGGGACGGGCATTTTGTTTTCTTAGATGTACCAGAAGATTTGGATTTAGATTATGCCTTGCTAATGCGAAACTTGGTGAACGCCAACACGCGCAATCCGCACGCAGAAAGCAAATAATCACTTCAGTTGGCGAGCGAGTTAGCTCGCCTTTTTCTTGGCTTGATTTAAACTTTAATGAATTATTACATATTTGTTAATAAAATGTTGCAAATTACATTTTTCCTTGTATAATACCGCCATACCCTAAAAAGTATGACTCCAAATATTTTCAGCCCTTCCTTGAAGGGCTTTTTTTTTCACCTAATTTCCATAAAAACTCGCCAAAAAAGCACCGCACTTTTTGTTTTATGGTGTTTCTGGGCAAATAATATTGCTATGTTAAAGGCTATTTTTTGAACTTCATCACATTTCTCAACATTTCATATTTTCTCTTTTCAAAATTTCATTACAATCCTTAACATTCCATTAACAAATAAAGCAAAATTTTATATGGAGCATCTTATGAACTATCAATACTCTCCTCTCCCCAGTGTAGAACCCGAACTTCGTAAAATTATCAGCGAGCATTATGATTGCCCTGAACAAGCCGCAGTAAGTCAATTAGTCCAAACCTTAGATTTCACACCACAGCAAGAATCTTCCATTGAACAAGTCGCCCGAGAATTAATCGGCAAAATCCGTAGTAAAAAACAGAAACATTATAGCGTTGATGCCTTGATGCACGAGTTTTCTTTAGGCTGTGATGAAGGCATTGCCTTGATGTGCTTGGCGGAAGCCTTGTTGCGTATTCCCGATGCGCAAACCCGTTATGATTTAATCAACGATAAGCTTCAACAGGGTAACTGGCAATCCCATTTGAAAAAATCAGGCTCGCTATTTACCAACGCCGCAAGCCTAGGCTTAATGCTCGGCAATAAAATCAGCGCCAGTTTAGATGAAGAAGCGCTTTCTTCTGCGTTGATGAAAAGTTTCTCTCGCCTTTCCGCACCAGTGATGAAAAAAGCCATTGAAAAAGCAATGGGGATTTTAGGCGAGCAATTTGTTACTGGCGAAACAATGGAAAAAGCCCTAAAAAATATTACGGCAAGAGAAAAAATGGGCTATTGTTTTTCCTTTGATATGCTCGGCGAAGCCGCAATGACAATGGAAGATGCCGACAGATATTTACAGGATTATGTGGACGCCATTCACGCCGTGGGTAAACAATCCGCAGGGCGAGCCTTATATGATGCAAATGGCGTATCAGTGAAATTATCGGCTATCCACCCGCGTTATTCTCGTTCACAACAAGATCGTTTAATGAGCGAAATCTATCCGCGTTTAAAACAGCTTTTTGTTTTGGCAAAACAATATAACATTAGTTTGAACATTGATGCAGAAGAAATGGCACGCCTTGAAATTTCTTTAGATCTGCTCGAAAAATTATTACAAGATCCTGATCTTGCTGGCTTTAATGGTATCGGCTTTGTGGTGCAGGCCTATTCAAAACGCTGTCCTTATGTATTGGATTATATTATTGCGTTAAATCGCCGTTATCAGCGCAAAATGATGGTACGTTTGGTGAAAGGCGCGTATTGGGATAGCGAAATTAAATGGGCGCAAACCGAAGGCGTGCAAGGCTTCCCTGTTTATACACGCAAAGTGCATACGGATATTTCTTATATTAGCTGTGCGAAAAAATTATTAGATGCGCAAGATGCCATTTATCCGCAATTTGCAACGCATAATGTGCAAACCCTAGCCACCATTGCGGAACTGGGTAAAGGCAAAGAATTTGAGTTTCAATGTCTGCACGGAATGGGCGAAACCCTTTACGATAACGTGGTTGGTGAACATCAATTTAATCGCCGTGTGCGGGTATATGCGCCGGTGGGAACCTATGAAACCCTACTCGCCTACCTTGTACGCCGATTGCTAGAAAACGGCGCAAACTCCTCTTTCGTGCATCAATTAGTGGATAACAATATTTCTGTTAATGAACTGATTGAAGCACCGTGGAAAAAATTTGCTCGTTTTAACGGTGCGCCAAATAAAGCCATTAAATTACCGGCGGATCTTTTCCCCCATCGCCGTAATTCCCAAGGCTTTAATTTAAGTGATGAAATCCAACTGGCGGAATTGCAACAGCAATTAAATCAAGCAGAATATGCGGACGTGCAATCCCTTTGTGCTGTGCCTGTGCAAGCAGCACAACGTTATCAAGGTCGCAAACCAGCAGATACGGCACAACCTCTGCCAACTTCCACTTTTATGTCGCCAGATGATGTGCCTGTGGTATTTAATGCAACCCAATCAAGTGCTTGGCAAGAAAAATCTGTGGAAGAGCGTGCAGCAATTTTAGAAAGAGCGGCAGATTTTTATCAAGAAAATACTGGCTTGTTGCTACGTCTTGCCATTGAAGAAGCAGGAAAAACCTTACCCAATGCCATTGGGGAACTGCGTGAAGCGGTGGATTTCTTGCGTTATTACGCGGAACAAATCCGCTTATTAGACAGCAAAAAAGCCCTCGCACCACCACTAGGCAACGTGCTGTGTATTTCTCCTTGGAATTTCCCACTGGCAATTTTCACTGGGCAAATTGCCGCAGCCTTGGCAGCGGGCAATAATGTGATTGCAAAACCTGCTGAGCAAACCTCGCTCATTGCTTATTATGCGGTGAAATTATTACATCAAGCAGGCGTGCCGCAAGAAGCCTTGCAACTCACCTTAGGGGCTGGGGATTTAGGTGCAGCGTTAGTGGCTCAACCCTTTAATGCAGTAATGTTCACAGGCTCAACGGAAGTGGCACATTTAATCAATAAACAGCTTGTACAACGAGAAGATCAGCCAGTGCTGATTGCTGAAACCGGCGGTTTAAACACAATGGTGGTAGATTCTTCCGCTTTATTAGAACAAGTGATTACCGATGTACTAAGTTCCGCCTTTGATTCCGCAGGCCAACGCTGTTCTGCCTTGCGTATTTTATTAGTGCAAGAAGACATTGCGGATCGTTTATACCAAATGATCACCGAAGCAATGAAAGAATTAGTGATTGGCAATCCAGAGCTGCTCAATACGGATATTGGGCCCGTGATCGATGAAGAAGCAAAAGCTAATTTAATCAATTACCAAACACAAGTGCGGTCGTTTTCTCGCCGATATTTTGAATTGGATTCGCCAACTTCAGGGCATTTTGTCGCGCCAGCCATTTATGAAGTGGATTCTTTAGATCAAATTAATCGTGAAGTATTCGGGCCGATTCTGCACTTTGTTCGCTATAAAAAAGCGGAATTGGGGGATTATCTGCAAAAAATCAATGCCAAAGGCTATGCCTTAACAGGGGGCTGTCATAGCCGCATCAGCAAAAATGTTGCCTTTGTGCAACAGCATTTAGAATGTGGCAATTTCTACATTAACCGTAATATTGTGGGCGCGGTAGTTGGCGTGCAACCGTTCGGTGGACACGGTTTATCTGGCACAGGGCCGAAAGCAGGCGGCGAGCTTTATGTTCAACGTTTAACCAAAACATCACAATATTATTCATCTATACTTGCAAAAAACAAAAGTATTGCCTAGTATTACAGGGGAATTAAATAGCATTGATTATAAAACCACTTCTGTTTTATTACTCGGTCAAGATCACGCTCGTTTAACTGCGGCTTATCAGCGGTTACAACAAGCAGGATTTAATGTTGTTGTAGAAAAAGATAATCCGCTGCTGAGCTATCAATTACCACATCTACAAATCCTAAAAGAAGGACAGCATTTGCAAAAAGCGGTGTTTGTATCGCCGATCGATACCCAAACACGTCAGCGCTTTGCGCAGAATAATCCTGCGATTTTCTGTTTATACGATTGGACAGTCAATCAGGATTTGACCTTGCTATATAACGAATTTTCACGCAGTGAGAATATTTCTGCCGCAGGGGGCAACGCCACCCTAATGGCCATTGAAGAACAATAATTTTATAGGGAGAAAGTATGCAGAATTATCAAATCTACACAGCTTTTGGACTGTATCTTGTTATCATTTTAGGGATTGGGATTTACGCCTATATTTCCACCAAAAATTTTAACGATTACATTTTAGGCGGCCGAAAAATGGGGAGCTTTGTTACCGCAATGTCGGCGGGCGCATCAGATATGTCTGGTTGGTTGCTACTTGGCTTGCCCGGTGCGATTTTCCTTACCGGCTTGTCAGAAGCCTGGATTGCCGTGGGCTTAACTGTCGGGGCATATCTAAATTACCGCATTGTGGCAGGGCGTTTACGGGTTTTCACGGAACATTATGGCAATGCACTCACCTTGCCTGAATATTTTGCTATGCGATTTCCAAAACGAGCAAAATCGCTGAAAATTCTTTCTTCTTCAGTGATCTTGTTTTTCTTCACTATTTATTGTGCATCTGGTGTGGTAGCTGGGGCAAAATTATTCCAAAGCTTATTAGGCATTGATTACACTACCGCCTTGATTTTTGGTGCGGTGGCAACCATTGCTTACACCTTTATTGGTGGCTATTTAGCGATTTCTTGGAGCGATACTATTCAAGCCTCATTGATGATTTTTGCTTTATTGCTCGCCCCTGTTATTGTGCTGCTTAACATTAGCTGGGAAGAAATTACCCTTGCCCTAGAAGCTAAATCACAACAAACGGGAATTCCTTATTCTAACTGGCTTTACAACGTATCAGGTATTGGCGTGATTTCGGCCCTTTCTTGGGGATTAGGCTACTTCGGACAACCGCATATTTTAGCCCGTTTTATGGCAGCCAGTTCAGTACAAGCCTTAGATAAAGCCCGCACAATCGGGATCACTTGGATGATCCTCTGCTTAGGCGGTGCTTGTGCCGTGGGCTATTTCGGTTTGGCTTATTTTGAAGTAAAAGGCATTGCTTTGGATTCCGCCGAATCGGTGTTCATTGAAATTTCCAAAGCGATTTTTAATCCTTGGATCGTGGGTATTGTGCTATCTGCCATTTTAGCGGCGATTATGAGTACCCTATCGGCACAATTCTTAATGTGTTCTGCTGCCATTACCGAAGATTTCTACCACGGTTTCTTACGCAAAAATGCCTCAAGCACGGAATTAGTTTGGGTTGGCCGCGTGATGGTATTACTTATCGCCATTGTTGCCATTGCTATCGCACAAGATCCGAATTCTAAAGTAATGGGCTTGGTATCCTACGCTTGGGCTGGCTTTGGCGCATCATTTGGGCCATTGGTGATCCTTTCCCATTTTAACCGAAACATCACCTCCAACGCCGCGTTATGGGGAATGTTAGCCGGTGCCGTAACAGTTGTGGCGTGGAAACCGCTAATGACCGCACTAAACTGGAAAGACATCGCCAACTTATACGAAATTATCCCAGGCTTCTTAGCTTGTTCTTTCGTTACCCTAACCTCATCAATTTTCTCACCAGTTGCCAAAGATGTAGCTGAAAAATTTGATGAGGCAGAGAAAAGCTACAATCAACAACGATAATAAATTTAAATCCAAGGGCTGAATAATCAGCCCTTTGGTTTTCTAAAAATGCCCTACTCTCACATTTTCCTTGTACAATCCACAAAATCTCAATAGACTACGCCAACTAATCCCAGTTTACCCTTATTTTAATAAAAAGAATTATGCGTGTTTCAGATTTTTATTTTGATTTACCCGATGCGTTGATCGCACGCTATCCCAAAGCGGATCGCAGCGCCAGCCGTTTATTACAGCTTAACGGTGAAAATGGTGAACTTTTTCACCGCACTTTTGCCGATGTGGTGGATTTGATCAACGAGGGGGATCTATTGATTTTTAATAACACCCGAGTGATCCCAGCAAGAATGTACGGACGCAAAGCTAGCGGCGGTAAGGTTGAGGTGTTGGTGGAACGAATTTTGTCGGAAGATCGTTTTCTTGCGCATATTCGTTCTTCCAAAGCGCCGAAAGAAGGGGCGGAGCTGTTTCTCGGCGAAGATAAATTAGGCGAAGGCAAGGGCATAAAAATGATTATGAAAGCTCGCCACGATACTTTATTTGAGCTAGAAATGGCAGAAAAAAGCACTGCACTTTTAGACGTGCTGCAACAAATCGGCCATATGCCACTGCCACCTTATATTGATCGCCCCGATGAAGATGCTGACAAAGAACGCTATCAAACGGTCTATAACAAAGTACCGGGCGCGGTGGCGGCACCCACTGCGGGCTTGCATTTTGATAATGAATTATTGGAAAAGCTGAAAGCAAAAGGCGTGAATTTTGCCTTTGTTACTTTGCACGTTGGCGCGGGTACATTCCAGCCTGTGCGGGTAGAAAATATTGAAGATCACAAAATGCACGCGGAATATGTGGAAGTGCCGCAGGAAACGGTGGACGCCATTTTGCGCACCAAAGCCAACGGCAAGCGTGTGATTGCCGTGGGAACAACCTCCGTGCGCTCCATTGAAAGTGCGGCGTTATTTAGCCAAGAAAACCAGAGTGGGCAACTACTTGCGCCGTATTTTTCTGATACGTCCATCTTTCTTTACCCAGGTAAAAAATTCCTTGTGGTGGACGCCTTAATCACCAATTTCCATTTACCAGAAAGTACGCTGATTATGCTAGTTTCTGCCTTTGCAGGATACAAGCACACGATGCAAGCCTATGAAAGTGCGGTGCAAAATGGCTACCGTTTTTTCAGTTATGGCGATGCGATGTTTATTACGAAAAATCCTAATGTAACGGGCTTAGATTAATCGCTAATGCCTATTAATTAACCCTCGAACTGTTTATTCGAAAAGGAAACATAATGACAATGAAATTTAAACTTCATAAAACTGATGGCACGGCACGCCGTGGCACAATGACTTTCCAACGCCCACAAGGGGAATTTGAAGTGCAAACCCCGGCCTTTATGCCTGTCGGCACTTACGGCACGGTAAAAGGAATGACACCAGAAGAAGTGCGTGCCACTGGGGCAGAAATTTTGCTTGGCAACACCTTTCACCTTTGGTTACGCCCTGGGCAAGAAATTATGCGTAAACACGGCGATTTACACGATTTTATGAACTGGCATCGCCCAATTTTAACGGATAGTGGCGGCTTCCAAGTGTTCAGCCTAGGTAAATTACGCAAAATTACTGAAGAAGGGGTGAAATTCCAAAATCCTATTAATGGCGAACGTATTTTCCTTTCCCCTGAAAAATCAATGGAAATTCAATATGATCTGGGTTCTGACATCGTGATGATCTTTGATGAATGTACGCCTTATCCAGCCACCTTTGATTATGCGAAAAAATCAATGGAAATGTCGCTCCGTTGGGCCAAGCGCAGCCGTGATCGTTTTGATGAACTGGGCAATAAAAATGCCTTGTTTGGCATTGTGCAAGGGGGCGTTTATGAAGAGTTGCGTAAAGTTTCCCTTGAGGGCTTGGTGAATATCGGCTTTGACGGCTATGCCGTAGGAGGGCTAGCCGTGGGTGAGCCAAAAGAAGATATGCACCGTATTTTAGAATATGTTTGCCCACAACTGCCAGCGGATAAACCGCGTTATTTAATGGGCGTAGGCAAGCCTGAAGATTTGGTGGAAGGCGTGCGCCGTGGAATTGATATGTTCGATTGCGTAATGCCAACGCGTAACGCACGCAACGGGCATTTATTTGTTACAGACGGCATTGTGAAAATTCGTAATGCGAAATACCGTGATGATACCAGCCCGCTTGATCCAGAATGTGATTGTTACACCTGTAAAAATTACACCAAAGCCTACCTTTATCATTTAGATAAGTGCGGTGAAATTTTAGGCGCAAGGTTAAACACCATTCACAATTTACGTTATTATCAACGCTTAATGGCTCAAATTCGTGAAGCCATTGAGAACGATAGCTTTGAACAATTTGTGCAAGATTTCTATGCACGCATTGGCAAGCCTGTTCCGCCATTGCAAAGTGAAGTGCAACAAAACGCACAAGCTGCTAATGCACAATCTTCTAATCCACAAGGTGAACAAAATGCTTAATCTTCAACCGCAACAATTTGCCAGCTGGAATGAGCCGATTGAAATGCTTTACGCCTGCCACGGCAAAGTGAAAATGTTCTGCCGTCAGCTGAATATTTTGCCTAGCTATTTGGAGAAAAATGGCAACATTCAAGCGGTGCAAAAAGATGTGCAGCAAATTTTGAATTATTTCAATATTGCCGCGCCATTGCACCACGATGATGAAGAAAGGATTTTTTCCCAGCATTGCTAAAATACTGCCCACAAGCCAAAGCCGATGTGGAACGCTTAGAAAGCCAACACGAAACTTTGCATCAAAATTGGGCAGCTTTGTCTGTGCAGTTGGAAGCCTTGCTAAAAGGCGAAATTACACAAATTCCCACACCGCTTATTGCACAATTTATTGCTGGTTACGACAGCCATATTGCCATTGAAGAACCTTTATTTGAACTTGGCAAAATCCATATCCCACAAGAAGAATTAAGTGCGATGGGAAAAGTGATGGCAGCGCGCCGAAAAAACTAAATTAACGCATAAAATAAAACCTGCATTTTGGCAGGTTTTATCTTTTCTAAGAAAGAGAAAGTGAGGTGCTTTTTGCTCAAATTTTTGTTGTGAAAACCTTGACATAAATCACCGCACTTTTGCAAAAGCGCTTTGTCAATAAAGGGTTTTTGTGCTATTTTAACGTCCTACATTTTCATTAACTAACAAAAAGGATTAAAGATGGAAGCTCAACAAGGTAGCCCAATGTCAATGTTATTTATTTTCGTTCTGTTCGGATTGATTTTCTATTTTATGATTTATCGTCCACAAGCAAAACGCAATAAAGCGCATAAGCAATTAATGGCTGAGTTAGCGAAAGGCACGGAAGTTCTTACTTCAGGTGGTATTATCGGTAAAATCACCAAAATTGGGGCAGAAAGCGATTACGTTGTTCTTGCCTTAAATGACAGCACAGAAATTACCATTAAACGTGATTTCATTGTTTCTGTGTTACCAAAAGGTTCATTAAAAAGCCTTTAATTATTAACTATTTCCGCAAGGGAACTGGAAAGTTATGTTAAATCGTTACCCTTTATGGAAGAATATAATGGTGACCCTTGTGGTCGCCATTGGTGTTTTATATTCTCTCCCAAATCTTTACGGTGAAGATCCTGCCGTTCAAATTTCAGGAACTCGTGGACAAGAAGCCAACACAACGACTCTTAGCAATGTGCAAACGCTTCTTAACGAAAATCATCTCACTACAAAATCCATTAAATTAGAAAACGGTTCAATTCTTGCTCGTTTTAATAACACTGATGATCAGCTGCTTGCCAAAGATAAAATCAGCGAAAAATTAGGCAATGGCTATTCGGTCGCGCTTAACCTTGCGCCTGCTACGCCAAAATGGCTTTCTGATATTGGTGGTTCGCCAATGAAATGGGGCTTGGACTTGCGTGGTGGTGTACGCTTTTTAATGGAAGTGGATATGAATACTGCGCTGGCGAAACGTCAAGAGCAGTTGCAAGACAGTTTATTAGGCGAATTGCGTAAAGCGAAATATCAATATACCAATATTCGCGCAGGGGAAAATCATAGCACTGTGGTTACCCTAAAAAATCCAGATCAGCTTTCAGCTGTTCAGCGCTTATTGCGTCAAGCGCACCCCAATTTAGATATTCGTGAAATTTCTAATAACACGCTTTCTTTAACCTTATCTGATGCTGCGTTAAATGAAGCGCGCGATCACGCCATTGAGCAAAACTTGAGTATTTTACGCCGCCGTGTGGAAGAATTAGGTGTTTCTGAACCAGTGATTCAACGCCAAGGCGCAGAGCGTATTGTGGTGGAATTGCCGGGCGTTCAAGATACTGCGCGTGCAAAAGAAATTTTAGGTGCAACAGCCACTCTTGAGTTTCGTTTAGTGAATCAAAACGCCAATGTTGATGCGGCAATGCGTGGAATGGTGCCTTCAGATTCTGAAGTGAAATTTGATCGTAATGGTCGCCCTGTGGTGTTGTACAAACGTGCGGTATTAGGGGGGGAACATATTGTCAATGCGTCATCAGGGGTTGATCAAAATTCAGGTACGCCACAAGTAAGTGTAACCTTGGATAGCGAAGGTGGCGATATGATGTCGCAAACCACCAAAATGAATCTGAAAAAGCCGATGGCAACTTTATATGTTGAATATAAAGACAGCGGCAAAAAAGATGAAAATGGCAAAACAGTTCTCGCTAAACACGAAGAAGTGATCAATATTGCAACCATTCAAGGACGTTTTGGTAGCCAATTCCAAATTACTGGGATTGATAGCCCAAATGAAGCGCTTAATCTTTCTGTGTTATTACGTTCTGGCGCATTAACAGCACCAATCCAAATTGTGGAAGAACGTACAGTCGGGCCATCACTCGGTGCGCAAAATGTGGAACAAGGCTTGCAAGCAGGGCTTTGGGGCTTAGCCATTACTGTGGTCTTTATGCTGATTTATTATAAAGTGTTCGGCTTATTTGCAAGTATGGCACTGCTTGCCAATATGGTTTTACTTGTTGGTTTGATGTCGTTAATTCCGGGAGCAACGCTCACAATGCCGGGGATTGCAGGGATTATTCTTTCGGTGGGAATGTCTGTGGACGCGAACGTGTTGATTTTTGAGCGGATTAAAGAAGAAATTCGTAACGGACGAAGCATTCAACAAGCCATTAACGAAGGCTATAGCGGGGCATTTAGCAGTATTTTTGATGCTAACTTAACCACAATTTTAACTTCTATCGTGCTTTATGCGGTGGGAACAGGGCCAATTAAAGGCTTTGCGATCACCCTTTCATTAGGGGTTGCGATCTCAATGTTTACTGCGATTACAGGAACTCGAATGCTGGTAAATTTACTTTACGGCGGCAAACGCGTTGAGAAATTATCTATTTAAGGTGGTTACGATGAGCTTATTTACAAAAGATAAAAAAGTGAATGAATATAAAGGGGTAATCTTGCCATTCAAGCTTATCCCATTTATGCGCTACCGCCTTGTGGGTTATATTTTCTCATTAATTGTTACCGCACTTTGTATTACAAGCATTGTAACCAAAGGCTTTAACTGGGGCTTGGATTTCACTGGCGGTACAGTGGTGGATACGCATTTTTCCCAACCCGCTGATTTAGAAAAAATCCGTGCCACCTTAAAAGAAAATGGTATCGAAAGCCCATTAGTGCAAACCACAGGTGGCGTGCGTGATGTAATGATCCGTCTTTCAGCTTCGGCAGGAGGCGCGGATATTGGCACGCAAATCAAAGGAATGCTAAGTAAATTGGATAATGATATCCAAATTCGCAGCGTAGAATTTGTTGGCCCAAATGTGGGTGAAGAACTTACCCAAGGCGCGATTTATGCGACATTAATCACCTTATTAATGTTGCTTGCCTACATTGCATTCCGCTTTGAATGGCGTTTGGCGGCAGGGGGGATCGTTGCCCTTGCGCACGATGTGATTGTAACTCTTGGGATCTTTTCTTATTTCCAAATCGAAATGGATCTCACCTTTGTGGCAGCCATTTTATCGGTGGTGGGATACTCACTGAACGATAGTATCGTGGTATTTGACCGTGTGCGTGAAAACTTCCGCAAAATTCGCCGTATTGACACTGTGGATATTATTGATATTTCTCTCACCCAAACCCTATCAAGAACCTTGATGACATCGATCACAACGCTTTTTGTGGTGATCGCGCTGTTTGTGTTTGGTGGGCCTACGATCCATAGTTTCTCATTGGCGCTTTTAATCGGTATCGGCTTTGGTACTTACTCAACCATTTATATTGCTATTAGTATCGCCTATGATCTCGGCTTAAGACGTGAACATATGGTGATTCAAAAAGTGAATAAAGACGATATTGACGAACTGCCATAAAAAGGTTGAAAAATTTCACCGCACTTTTTTAACCAAGTGCGGTCGCGGTCTAATAACCAGTTAGATTTTAAGCCCGATTTATTCGGGCTTTTGTTTATAAATGTAGTTATGAAATATCCATTACAACAGCACAAAAGTGCGGTGGTTTTTACCCAATTTTTATCCTATCTAAAAAGTGCCGTAAAAAGGAATATTATGAAATTTACCCAAACCTTGCTTGCCTTAAGTTTATCTTCGCTTTCCCTTTTCGTATGGGGAAATTCGGCGCCGCCAGCTCGTGCAGTGAATTCAACCGCACAAAATACAGAAATAAAAGCGGCAGAAAATGTAAAGCAAGCGCAAAATGTAACGGAAAAGCAAAATATCACAGAGGGGCAAAATGTAAATAAAGCTAATGCTAGCCCTGAAAATAATGATGCTGCAAAAGCATTGTTAGTAAGCCAACAAAAACTGGCGCGCGAACGCGAAATTTATCGCAAGCTGCAACAATATTTAGCTCTTTCCCAAAGTGAAACCACATTAGGTATCGCCAAAGCATTATTGGTTCAGCTGCAAGATTATCCGCTCTTACCTTATGCGGAACATCAATTTCTAACCGCGAAAAAAGCCGCCTTATCTTTTGATGAAGTTATTGATTTTGTAAAGAAATATCCTGATTTTCCGCTCAAGAATTTGCCTAATTATTGGTTGCAACAACAATACGATACACAAAATTGGCAGGGGATTTTAGCCAATGTGAACGATTTACCCAAAGATAACACCGCCTCTTGCATTGTGATGACAGCACAACAGCAAGAAAAACAACCTTCATCGCAAACAGAACCTGAAGCGACAGCGGACAAAATTATAGAAAAAAACACCGCACTATAAAAACCAAAGAGTTATGGCTCACAGGAAACAGCTCACCCACGCAATGCCAAGCTATTTTCCAGCAAGCCTACGATCACAGCGTGATTACGGAAGATTTAATTAAACAGCGTGCCTTGCTTGCCGTAGAAAAAATAATCGTGCCTTAATTAGCGAATTGGCAGCGCTTACGCGAGATGCCGAATTAAAAACTTGGCTTACCAATCTGGCTAACTTATTGAAATCACCACGTTTATTGCTTTCTCCAAGCAACACTTTTTATATAGAAAATTTGCCTGCCAATGATGAAAATAAACAGATTTTGCTTGCCGTAATGCCTCGCTTTATTAAAACCATTACGGAAAATCAACTCAATGTCAGTGTGCCTTTTTCCCAATTACAACAATGGGCGGCTCGCTTTAACTTATCGCCCGCGCAAACCCAAGGCTGGCAATCTGCCTTGCTGAGCCAGCTTTTTGATAGCGAAAATCCGTCTATTCAGCAATGGCGTGATGTAACCCTGAAAACCTTAAAAGAAGATAAACAAACTGAACGCCGCATTCGTGTGGCATTGCGTGAAAAAGCGGATATTCAACCTTGGTTAAATTTGCTTTCGGAACAAGGTAAACAGAAAGATGAATGGCGATATTGGCAAGGTGAAGTGTTATTTCAGCAAGGCAAAACTGCGCAAGCCACACAGATTTGGCAGCAAATGCAGCAAAATGCACGGGGATTTTACCCTATGCTTGCAGCACAGCGTTTGGGGGGGGGATTATCAGCCAACGATGAAAACTTTCTCGTCAAATGAACAACCTTTACAGCGCTATGCTCAGCAATTTGCACGCATTAATGAGTTACAGACGCTCAATGATCGTGCCAATATTCAGCGTGAATGGCGAGCATTGTTAGATAGCTCGGATTTTGCGGGCAAACTTGCCTTAGCCCAATATGCCGAGCAAAATCAGTGGGCTGATTTACAAGTGGAAGCCACGATTCAGGCGAAAGCGTGGGATTATATCGCCTTACGTTTACCTAACGCTTACCAAACGTGGTTTGATTTGTTCATCAATAACAAAAAACGCAAAAATTCACCGCACTTTTGCTATGGCAATCGCTCGACAAGAAAGTGCGTGGCGCGCAAATGTAACTTCTTCTGCTAATGCACGTGGATTGATGCAACTGTTGCCAAGCACGGCGAAACTCACCGCAGAGCAAGATCAACTCCCTTATAAAAAAGAGAGCCAACTGTTTGATCCTATTGATAATATTATGCTTGGCACAACCCATCTTAATCAGCTTGCAGAAAAATATGGCAATAATCGCATTTTAATTGCTGCGGCTTACAACGCAGGCGCACGGCGTGTTGATAGCTGGCTGGCAAAATCCAATGGCAAGCTCACAATGGCAGAATTTATCGCCACCATTCCCTTTTATGAAACCCGTGGATATGTGCAAAATGTGCTAGCGTACGATTATTATTACCAACTGTTGCAAGGAGAAAAGGCAGAAAAATTTACCCAAGCCGAACAGAATAGATTATACTAGTGAAGTAGTTTAATAGCACAGTGAAACGTTTTAATCCTAGGAGAAAGCTATGTATGTGAGCAAAAATATGGATCAATGGCAGGCATTTATCGAGATTTTACGCACTGCGTTTGCACAAAATAAAGAACAAGAATTACTCACGCTGCTACTCACCGCAGATGAACGAGATGCGGTGGGCTTGCGTTTACAAATTGTAGCACAGTTATTAGATAAGCGTTGCTCACAACGCGAAATTCAACAAAATCTGAACACCAGCGCGGCAACCATTACAAGGGGATCAAATATGATCAAAACAATGCCACCTGAGTTTATGCAATGGGTAAAAGAACAGCTTGATGGGCAGAAAGAATAAAAAGCCAAAATGGTTGCAGCGCATTAAACAAAGAATCTTGCGTTATTCTTTCTATGCGTTCGCGGCTTTTTTAGGCATAACTTTGCTATTTCGTGTTGTGCCTGTGCCATTTTCTTCCTATATGGCACAGCAGAAAGTGAGTCATCTTTTAAACGGTGAAAGTTACCCCATTAAATATCAATGGGTGAGCTTGGATAAAATTTCGTGGCAAATGCAATTAGCCGTTATCGCCGCCGAAGATCAAAAATTTGCTCAGCATCACGGGATTGATTGGGACGCTATCGATAAGGCATTGAAATACAATAAAAAATCGACAAAAGTGCGGGGCGGCTCGACTATCTCACAGCAAACCATAAAAAATTTATACCTATGGCACGGACAAAGCTGGCTACGCAAGGGCATTGAATTACCGACCACCTTAATGGTAGAACTGCTTTGGTCAAAAAAACGGATTTTAGAAGTCTATTTAAACATTGCTGAATTTGGTAATGGCATTTTTGGCGTTGAAGCCGCTAGCCAAGCCTATTTTAAAAAATCGGCGAAACAGCTTAATCAGCAAGAAGCGGCGTTATTAGCTGCGGTGCTGCCTAATCCAATCATATTTAAAGCAAATAAACCCAGCGCGTTTGTGCAGAAAAAACAACGTTGGATTATGCGACAAATGAATGCCTTAGGTAAGGGATATTTAACTCAACTAAACTAAACTAGATAGGGGGAATTATGGCGATTTTAATTACAGGCGCATCGGCAGGCTTTGGTAAAGCAATGTGCGAAGTGTTTATTAAAGCAGGATACAAAGTGATTGGCGCGGCTCGCCGTTTAGAAAAACTGGAAAAGTTGCAAGCAGAGTTAGGCGAAAATTTCTTTCCATTACAAATGGATATGAATAATTTAAGCGAAATTGATCGCGCACTTTCCAAACTTCCTGAAGCATTCCAACAAATTGATTTGCTCGTGAATAACGCAGGTTTAGCGCTAGGTTTAGAGCCTGCACATCAAGCCAATTTTGACGATTGGCTAACAATGATCAACACCAACATTGTGGGCTTAACCTATATCACCCGCAAAGTGCTACCGCAAATGGTGGAACGCCAACAAGGGCATATTATCAATTTAGGCTCAATCGCAGGCACATATCCTTACCCAGGTGGCAACGTTTACGGCGCAACCAAGGCGTTTGTGGAACAATTTAGCTTGAATTTACGCGCTGATCTAGCTGGGACTAAGGTGCGTGTAACCAATGTAGAACCAGGGTTATGCGGCGGCACTGAATTTTCTAATGTACGTTTTAAAGGCGATGACAGAAAAGCGGCCAGCGTCTATGCCAACGTACACCCTATTGAGCCAATAGACATCGCCAACACCGTGCTATGGATCTACCAACAACCCGCCCACGTTAATATCAACAGCATTGAAATAATGCCCGTAGCACAAAGTTTCTCGGCGTTGAATGTGGTGAGAGATAAAAACTAAAGTGCGGTGAAAATTTTAGGAATTTTTAAAGGCGATGGAAAATCGCCTTATTTTTATTCAATCACCTCTAGGTGGTTTGAAAATTTCTTCGGTACAAGGAAGATTGCAGGTAGAACAAAAATCGCCATCAGCACAAAACTCATTTGTGCGGAAGTTGGGTAAACCAATCCCGAAATAAAGGTGAAAAGCGCCATCATAATACAGCTAGAGCTTGCAAAATATAGCCCTTGTAATTTTGGAATCGTTTCGCTTGGCTGAGAAGTGATATAACGAATCATCGCAAAATGCCCCATTGCATAAGTGAATGCGTGTAACATTTGGACGAAGATTAGCAGCGTAAAATCTGTTGTGTAAGCAATAGTTGTCCAGCGAATGATCGCAGCTAATGCTGAAAACAAGGTCAAATAATGTATTTGCCAAGTTCTAAAGAAATGTTTAGAAAAGAAGAAAAATACCACTTCAGCAACCACACCCAAACTCCACAGCCAACTAATTTGTGAAGTGCTAAGACCGTTTGCAGACCAATAAATCGTGCCATACGCATAACAAGCCGCGTGTGAACCCTGAATAAGGGCGGTGGCAATAATCATTCTGATTGTCGTTGGATTTCGCAATAATTCACGATAACTTGCTGTTACCGCAGCCTCTTGTTTTTCCTGCTGATTAAATCTTTGTGTAGGATTTAAACTAATCCCCAGCCCCCAAAAAACTAAATAACCAATAATAATGCCGATAATTGCACTTTTTCCTAACCAACCAAGCAAATAGCCTGCAGTAATTGAGCCAACAATAAAAGCTAATGAACCAAATAAACGGCTTTTGCCATAATCCATTCCTAACTGCTGATGCCAACTCGTAGCAATGGTATCGCAAACAGGCATAATTCCGCCATTCAACATATGAAACAGCACTAAAATAGGAATAAGCCACCACAATGATTGCACTGCCCAATTCACCGCTATCAGCACCAACACACTTAACCAAGTTAGAATGCGACTTAATGGAATCAACTGATTAAGATGCCTAATATTTTTAGTGAAAAAAATAGCACCGGCAAAACGACATAAATAACTAAGGGAAATCAATGTGCCAATTAATTCCACATCATAGCCATACTGTGCTAACCAAATCGGTAAAAACGGCACAATGACACCATAAGCACAGTAAAAACCGAAAAATTAAATGATGACCATTGAAAAGGGGTGAGTTTCAACATAGGGAAAGTCCCAACTTTGATTTTCAGATATAAAAAAGCCGCTCTTAGCGACTATCTTATTGATTTATTTCTATTTTTAGATGGTGCCGAGAACAGACTTGAGCCGCCATGACTCGAAAGTCAAGAGATGTAAAATCCCTTGTATAGCCCATTAACTCTAATAGCTCTTCAAGTGGAAGATCCAGCCAATACTACCACAAGATCTATTGCTAAATAGATAACTTGATCTTACACAAATTCCAAGGCTTGTAAAGGCTGGACATTAACTTTTTATAATAATGCTGAATTTACAGTGTCTCTAATCATTTCCACATCGTCTTCTATGTAAGTTAGTGTTACCTTAATATCCCTGTGCCCCAATAACTGCTTGGCTACGTAAAGATTATTAGGATTCTTCATTAAATTTGTTGCAACTGTGTGCCTAAATCTATGTGGAGATACATTGAACCCAACAGAACGAGATATAACTTTAAATATATGGCTTATTTGATGTTCACTGGTATTTTTAGCTCTATTCCTGGACAAAGGGCAAAAGAGATTAAAGTTAAATAACTGACAATCATTAGTTTGATTTGCTCGCTTTAATTCAAGGATAAGGTTCTGAAGATAAGGAAACAACTTATCTGAAATAGGAATTGTGTGTGAATGATGATTTTTATTTATTTCGGGAGATATATGAATAATTCTACTCACTAAATCTATATCACCAACCTTTAATTTTATTAATTGAGCTCGGCGAATTGCTGTATATCTGAATGTCTTTATTAACGTTTCAACAAACCATACAGGATTCAAGATACCTGGCAAATTATGTGCACCTTGCAGAAAAAAATCTAACTTTGCTAGTTCTGTACTAGACAAAATTTTCCGCTTAGCTTTTCCCTCTCTTAAAAATAATTTATTACAAGGATTATCTTGATAATCTAATAAATTTTGTTCAATTCCAAATTTATAGATTGCTTTGATGTGGCGCAAATAGCTATTCCATGTGATTGGTTTAATATTACTCCCAACCGCGGTTCTTCTCCAATCTAAAAGCAATAAACTAGAGATTTCATTTGGATACATAACATTGCAATTTCTCTGTAAGAGTCTAATAGCTTTCTGATAACTCTTAATTGTATCTCCTCGGAGATACTTATATAAAAAAATTTTGTAATAACTCTTCAAATGTAATATTACCTACCGCCATAATTAAGGTTCCTTTAATATTCTAATTAAAAATTTCTAATATACTAAATTTCTATCGATTTAAAATAATTTACTCCATGCAGGATAAAATCTCTTATATCCTTTGAGTTTCGTAATAAATCCAGCAAACACTTCTCTTCTTTATTTATTGCTATAACCCCCCTCTCACCAAAAAGTATATAATTAATATCAACACCCTCTAATCCTAGCTTCATTAAATAGTCGGCTCTAGGCATAATTCGATTATGCTCATATTTGAACTGAGCTTGTGATCTAACACCTCCTAATTTTGCAAATGCTCTTTGAGTTAACCCCATTCTCTGTCTTTCTTCTTTTAAACGATGACCAATATACATATACATCCCTATTCTAGATAAAACGTTGACTAGCTCGTAATATATCTATCCAAAATATACTAAGCAATCAATTTTTATTTCATTTTTTCAGATAATAAATGCGAGAGCATACTCGATCTTTAAGGGAGTAACTCATTACATGGCTATAGGTAGGATTCCAATTAGTTATAAATAACACCTATATACATTATTTGATATTTCAGGAACCATGTATTATAAAAGACAAAGCAAACAAGAAAAAAAATAGTAAATAGATATTCGTAATATTATATAGCATTTGAAAAAGATTTAATCTATTCATCTCTGCTACATTTTCTTATCTTTTACAGCTTAAAAGTAAGAATAATCAATGACAAAGAAAAAATCAATATTGACGCAGGAACTTTAAGATCAAATAGAATTATAAAAGAAAGAGACTTCCCACTCGAATTAAATAATTGAATGAGGCCTTAATAAAAGAAGCTGAACAGAAAACTTTAGATTATCGTGTGGCATAAAATCATGCAAAGGTCGATAAAAGCCATCCTTATACTCAATCCCAAACATTGAGTATTTAAATTAAGTTAGGTGATGGACCTTTAATATAGTAGCTATAATAAAGTATGGTGTGCTTGACACACCATACTCGTAGCTAATCTAGTTAATTAAGCTTCAATTGGTGTACGCCAGTCATCTGAACCTGATGTACCTGCTACAGTATGCTCCCAAGTGATTTTTCGGTAAGCTAAAAAGACATCAAGTAATTGAGTAAACTCTTTTTGAGAAGGATCCTGTGCATGTGGCATTAAAAGATCCATATTAACAATAGTTGCATCTTCTAATGTAGTTGTGAAGTAATGCTCTTGTTTGCCTTCAACTGATGTGCGATACCATTTTAATTCTACTTTCGGTAGCATTTCTCCTGAAGCTAACGCATTATAAAGTAATGGAACTGCTTTATTTAGGGCTACCGTTAAAATTAATGGTTTATGTGCACGTTGACCTGATGGTTGACCTGATTGTGGATCCGTTGGTACGGTCACTTGGTGTTTAACCTGCTGAACCAACATTTGATCTTCATGACCTTCAACAAAAATATTTCCCACAGAATCAGCCGTAAACGCACCAGCTGTGATAGTTGAATTACCATTAAATCTCTTAGTTGTTGGTGATATGAAGGGAAAAGCAGAAGACTCATCTATAGAAGAGCGATCAATGATTTCTATTGATAAAAACAATTTTTCTTCAGTTATGGAAGAAATGGAAATTGGTTTGAATATTAATGTTGCAAACAAATTATCCGATAACGCATCACCAGATGATGAAATTAATGTGCAATTAGACATCAAATCTCTTAATGACTTCTCTCCAGATAACATTGTTAAATCCGTTCCAGAATTACGTAAATTGCTTGAATTAAGAGAAGCATTAACTGCCGTCAAAGGACCACTTGGGAATGTTCCGGCTTTTCGAGCTAGAATCGCAGAACTACTCGAAGATGAGCAATCCCGAGCTCAATTACTTGCAGAATTAAATTTAGTGGATAAAAAATAGTTGATCATACCAGAGGACTTTAGATATGGCTGATAAAATCCAAACAGAACAAATCGAACAAAATACCACTACCTCGGGCTCATTACTTGATGAAATCATGGCTCAAACAAGGCTTTCTGAAGATAGTGAAGGCTATGATATTGCTAAACAAGGTGTCGCTGCTTTTATTAGTAACATTTTAGAAACAGGCTCTAAAGAAGAGCCAGTAAACAAGTTATTAATAGATAAAATGATCAATGAGATTGATCGGAAATTAAGCGCCCAAGTAGATGAGATTCTACATCACAATGAATTTCGTAATTTAGAATCATCTTGGCGCTCATTAAAATTATTAGTTGATAAA
>NZ_PQVI01000094.1 GCF_002921145.1 Avibacterium endocarditidis | reverse complement strand
TTTTGATAAATCGGCTGCAAGGTGCTTTGCCATACTTTTTCGTTCACGTCCCCTGCATAGCGATAATGAATGATACCTTTGCCATCAATAATGAAGGTTTCTGGTGCACCATAAACCCCGAGATCTAGCCCGAACGATCCTTTTTCATCTTTAATCACAAGCTGATAAGGATTGCCCAAATCTTTCAGCCATTTAATGGCTTTGTCCGTTTTGTCTTTGTAATCCACACCGATAATGGTTACCCCTTGTGAATGGAGCTGATTCAAATATTGATGCTCCGCATAGCAAGTGGGACACCAAGTCGCCCACACATTCAATAAGATCGGTTTACCTTGTTGGAAAATGCCTTGATCGTGCGTTTTATTCTCAAACAGATCTTGCAAAGTTGCTGCTGGCACGGGCTTGCCCACTAAAGCACTTTCCAAGGCTTTAGGATCATCACCGTTGGAATTGCGTTGTAATTGCACGAAAAAGGCGATGGTTAGCGCTAAAAATAAAATCAAAGGAATAGCATATTTTTTATTCATCACGACCTTCTTATTCTGTTTGAGCTTTGGTTAATAACTGTTTGAAACGGTAGCGTCTGTCAAGCATACAGAGCAAGCCACCTAACGCCATAAATACGCCGCCGAACCAAATCCAACGGATAAACGGTTTGTAGTATAAACGCAATGCCCACGCACCATTGCCAAGGCTTTCGCCTAAGGCCACATAAAGATCGCGACTAAAGCCCCAGTCAATCGCCGCTTCTGTCATTGACATTTTACTCACGGTATAAAAACGTTTTTCAGCATACAATGTGGTTTCGTATTTGCCGTTTTTGCTGATTTCAATTTCCGCTTTGCCGCCGAGATAATTCGGGCCATTGGCATCACTAATGCCTTGGAATTTGAAATCATAACCCGCAATATCAATGCTGTCGCCTACGTTCATTCGCACATCACGTTCAATGCTGTAGTTTTGGCTAAAGGCAATGCCCCAAACGGTCATCGCTACACCAAGATGCGCCAACACCATTCCCCAATGGGAACGAGAAAGTTTGCTTAGCCCCACAAAGAAATTGTGGCGGTGCGTGGCGCGCTGTTGTAATTCGTATAATGCCAATACAGTGATAATCACCGACATCATCACGCCAAGCACGGAGGTTGCGGTGATGCGATCTTGTAACCAATAAGGCAGTACAAAGCCAGCAATTAGCATCAAAATTAGGCTGATAATCACTGGCGTTCTAATGGCAGAAAATTGATCTCTGCGCCATTTCACCAAAGGCCCAATGCCAAGTAATAAGGCAAACGGGATCATAATGTATAGGAACATTTGATCGAAGAACGGCGCGCCAATCGAAATGCTGCCCAAGCCAAGTTGTTTATGCACCAAAGGCAATAATGTGCCTAAAAAGACCACCGCAAGTGCGGTCATTAATAAAATATTATTGAGCAATAACATGGTTTCACGGGAATAACGCTCGGCATTATCTCTTGAGCGAATACGGTTGCCTTTGTAGGCATACAGGGTAAGCGAACCGCCAATCACCACGATCAAATAAGCCAAAATATAAAGCCCACGAGTTGGATCGGACGCAAAAGCGTGAACAGAAACCAAAATACCTGAGCGCACAAGGAATGTGCCGAGCAAACAAAGGGAAAAGGCTAAAATCGCAAGCAATACTGTCCAAGCTTTAAACGAGCCACGCTTTTCGGTTACCGCAAGAGAATGTAATAATGCCGTTCCTGCCAACCAAGGCATTAGTGACGCGTTTTCAACTGGGTCCCAGAACCACCAGCCGCCCCAGCCGAGTTCGTAATACGCCCACCAAGAGCCAAGAACAATCCCTAAAGTTAAGAAAACCCAAGCCGCCATTGTCCAAGGGCGCGACCATCTTGCCCAGGCAGTGTCTAGTTTGCCTGTCATTAATGACGCAATGGAAAAGGCAAATGCTACGGAAAAACCTACATAGCCCATATAAAGTAGCGGTGGGTGGAAAATCAAGCCGACATCTTGCAGCAGCGGATTTAACTCTCGCCCTTCCACAGGGAAATCAGGAAATGTGCGATCAAAAGGATTGGAGGTGAATAAGACGAAAATTAAGAAACCAATGGTAATCACGCCCATTACCCCCAGCACGCGCGCGACCGCTTCTTGCGGTAACGGCTTACTGAAAAAGGCGACTGCTGCACTCCATAAGGTGAGCAACCAAATCCATAGCAATAGCGATCCTTCGTGCGAACCCCACACGGCGGATGAGCGGTAAGCCAACGGCAAGTTGGTATTGGAATTATTCACCACATATTGCACGGAAAAATCGTTGGTGGCGAATAAATAAAATAAACTGGCAAAAGCTAAAGTTAGGCTGAAAAATAGCCCATAAGTCATTGGGCGCGCCAATGCCATTAGCTGCGCGTTATTTTTTTCTGCGCCATATAAAGGGAAAAACGCCAACAGCAGGGAAACGCCCAAACTCAAGGCTAACGCATAGTTTCCTAATTCTGCGATCATTATTTACCTTCTTGTTTTTCTTGACGATCACGCTCGCTTTCGCCCGTTAAATCTGAAATACCCATTGGTTTATGCACTTTTTTCATTTGCTCGCCTTAATTCTGGCGGCACATAATTTTCATCGTGTTTCGCTAACACTTCACTTGCTTCCAACAACGTTGGTGTTTTTAGCACGCCTTGTGCCACAATGCCCTGCCCTTCACGGAATAAATCGGGCAAAATGCCTTCATATTCCACGGTGATCGAAGGCCCAATATCGTTAAGATCAAACACTACTTTCAGGCTTTTGTCATCACGTTTCACCGTGCCTGCCACCACCATTCCGCCCACACGGATACGCTGCCCTACTTTCGGTTTAGTTTCCGCATCGTCATTTTTACCGTAGATCACTTCCGTTGGGGTGTAAAATAAATCAATATTTTGACGCAACGCATACAGCACCAGTGATGACGCCACCGCCACGCCAATTAACACAAATAACACAATGGTTAAGCGCGATTTACGTCTTGGATTCATAGGCTTTCTCCTGTTCTGCGGTTTTGTTCATATTGCGCGCGTTGTTGTTCGCGCTTAATTTCATTTATAAGTTTTTTCTTGCTCATTACGCCTTGCAAGATCAAACCCGCAATGGCTAAGAAAGAAACGCCATAAGAAAGCCAAACGTAAAAACCGTAGCCCCCCATATTCAGAAAATCACTCACAGATTCAAAAAACATCATCTTATCCTTATAAAATTAAAAATTCTTGAAAAAACCACCGCACTTTATTTTTACGAAAACGAAAGTGCGGTGCAAATTGGTTAAATTTTTTGCTGACTGACTAACGCTTTCACCCAAGGGCGTTTTTTCTCATCATTTAATAACGCTAAACGATAACGCACTAAGGTTAAGCAAATGGTTAAGGCCATAAAACCGAAAATCGATAAAATTAATGGAATTAACATTGGCGTGGCGATGGACGGCTTTTCAAACTTCGTGATACTCGCCCCTTGGTGCAAGGTGTTCCACCATTCCACTGAAAAGTGAATAATTGGAATATTGATCACACCGACGATGGATAAAATCGCTGCCGCTTTCATTCCTGTTGTGCGATCTTGGAAAGCAGAATACAGCGCAATCACGCCTAAATATAAGAAAAATAAGATTAATGATGCGGTAAGTCGCGCGTCCCACACCCACCAAGTTCCCCACATTGGTTTGCCCCAAATTGCACCTGTTGCCAAGGCGATAAAGGTGAATACCGTGCCGATCGGCGCCATTGCGATGATAGAAAGATGAGCTTGGCGAATTTGCCACACCAAACCAATCACACCCGCAATCGCCATTGAAACATAAATGCTCATTGACCAAATCGCCGCTGGAACGTGGATATACATAATGCGAAAGCTGTTGCCTTGCTGATAATCTGCTGGCGCATAGGCCAAGCCCCAAACTAAGGCGGAGCCAATTAATAAGGTTGAAAGCACCACAAACCAAGGAATAAATTTTCCGCATAAATGGTATTGGGTTTCTGATTTGGCATAAGGGTGAAGCCATTTCCACATAATCAATCTTTCCTTTAATCAAAAATAAAAACTTGTGCCTTATTCAAGGCTAATTCGTAATGCCCCCGCAATGGCAAAAGGCGATAAGGTCAGTGCCGCACATAACATTGCGCCCAAAATAGCAAGTTGCCCGTTATAAGGCAAGGCAAGTGCTGCTGCTTCAAGGACGGACGCAGAAAAAATCAACACTGGAATAAATAGGGGTAACACTAATAAACTCAGCAACACGCCGCCTTTGCGCAGCCCAACAGTGAGCGCCACGCCAATCGCGCCAAGGCAGCTTAAAATTGGCGTGCCAAGCAACAAGGTTAGCACCAACGCCCACCATAAATGGCTGTCGAGGGAAAGCAACAACGCCGCAATGGGTGAAAGCAAAATAAGCGGCAAGCCGGTTAATAACCAATGCGCTACCACTTTCGCTAAGGCGGTTAAGGCTAAATGTTGAGAGCTGAGCATTAATTGCTCCAGCGATCCGTCAATAAAATCATCGCGAAACAAACGTTCAAAAGAAAGCAACGCGGAAAGCAATGCCGCTACCCAAGCCACCCCGGGGGCGATTTCTGCCAGCAATTTTGGTTCAGGGCCAATCACTAACGGAAACAGGGTGATAATAATCAAAAAGAACCATAACGGATTGAGAATCTCCGTTTGTTTTCGCATCGCAATGCATAATTCCCGTTTGATGATTTGCGCAAATATCTGCATAAAAAATTCTCTAATTTTGCACCGCACTTTATCTATGATGAAGCTATTCGCGGTGTGAATAAAATTTATATTTCTCTAAATCTAACACTTGTAATTGTTCGCTTGGAATTTCTTGGTGGCTGGTTAAAATCACCATTCCGCCTTTTTCCACTTGCTGTTCAAATAAACGCGTTAAAATGCGTACGCCATTTTTGTCAATGGAGGTAAAAGGCTCATCTAAAATCCATAATGGCGCTTGGGAAAGCCATAGACGCGCAAGAGCAATTCGCCGTTGTTGCCCTGCAGAAAGTTGCCCAGAAATAACGTCTTCGCGCCCAATCAATCCCACTTTTTCCAATGCTTGCCAAAGCGCCTCTTCCCCTTGCTGACATTGGCTAATGGCTTGATAAAATTTCAAATTTTCCCAAGGGGTTAGCTCTGGCTTAATGCCTGCGTGATGGCCTAAATACAACAGTTGGTAATAATAATCTTCGCGGCATTGTTTGATCGCCTGCCCATTCCAACACACTTGCCCTGCCAAAGGTGGCGCAAGGCCAACTAAAATGCGTAACAAGCTGGTTTTGCCAATGCCGTTATGTCCTTCAATCTGCACAAAATCACCACTTTGCCAAGTGAGCGATAAATCCGTAAACAGGGTTTTATCGCCACGCTGGCAGGCAATTTGTTCGAGCTGTAATTGATTGATTATTGACATAAAATTCACCTATAAGGAAAAGTGCAGTGATTTTATCACAAGGGCATAGGTGAGCGTAGTTATTCCACAAAAGAAAAACTAACTCTTTTGTAGTATTTATAGGTGGTTATTGATTTAACGCAAAAATTGCTTTTTGCCGTTTTGAGAAAAAAATGTAATAAATTTTATCCACGCCATTTCTAAAAAAGTGCGGTATAAAAAGTAAACCTTTTACCTAACTCAAAATATTTATCTTTTTATCCACAAAATAATAGTTTATTAATCTATCTCAAATTCTTGTAAATCGTTTACCTTGGATAAAAATGCTAAAATTTTGTTTGACAGTTTATTTTTAATTAGTAAGATAAAACTCGTTTTCAAGAAGGATTATGTTTTATGTTTACTCGTGTTTTACTCTCACTCCACCTGCTTCTCTCACAGTTTTTGTGCGGCTAGCTTGTGGATGAAAAACACCAAGGTAAAAACTTCCCAAATTTGACCCGCACTTTTTAGGCGGGTTTTTTTATATCTTCAAAATGAAAGGACAGATTATGCAAGATCAAGTGATTATCTTTGACACCACCTTACGCGATGGTGAACAAGCGTTGAAAGCCAGTTTGACAGTAAAAGAAAAATTACAAATCGCTTTTGCCCTTGAACGTCTTGGTGTGGACGTAATGGAAGTGGGTTTTCCTGTGTCTTCCGCGGGGTTTTGAATCCGTCCGTACCATTGCGGAAAACATTAAAAATAGCCGAGTGTGTGCCTTATCGCGCGCAGTAGATAAAGATATTGATGTGGCGGCAGAAGCGTTAAAAGTGGCAGAAGCCTTTCGTATTCATACTTTCATTGCCACTTCTGCCTTGCACGTTGAAGCTAAATTACGCCGCACGTTTGATGATGTGGTAGAAATGGCGATTAACGCCGTAAAACGCGCGCGCCGTTATACCGATGATGTAGAATTTTCTTGCGAAGATGCAGGGCGTACGGGCATTGATAATATTTGTCGTATTGTGGAAGCTGCCATTAAAGCAGGGGCAACCACAGTGAATATTCCTGATACCGTGGGTTATTGCTTGCCAATGGAATATGGCAATATTATCGCCAATGTAATGAACCGCGTGCCGAATATTGATAAAGCGGTGATTTCTGTGCATTGCCACAACGATTTGGGTATGGCAACGGCAAATTCTTTAACTGCGGTGCAAAATGGCGCGCGACAAATTGAATGTACGGTAAATGGTATTGGTGAGCGTGCAGGTAACACCGCTTTGGAAGAAGTGGTAATGGCGATTAAAACACGTCAAGCCTTGTTTGGCGTGGATACGCGCATTAATACGCAAGAAATCCACCGCGTCAGCCAAATGGTTAGCCAATTATGTAATATGCCAATTCAGCCAAATAAAGCTATTGTTGGATCGAATGCTTTCGCCCATTCTTCGGGCATTCACCAAGACGGTATGGTGAAAAATAAAAACACCTATGAAATTATGTCGCCAGAAACCATTGGCTTGAAGAAAGAAAAATTGAATTTGACTGCACGTTCTGGCCGTGCTGCAGTGAAAAACCATATGGATTCAATGGGTTATCAAGAAAATGAGTATGATTTGGATAAATTATACGAAGCTTTCTTGAAATTAGCGGACAAAAAAGGGCAAGTCTTTGACTACGATTTAGAAGCCCTTGCCTTTATTGATATGCAAGCAACAGGGTGATGAAGATCGCTTAACCCTTGATGTAATCACCTCGCAAATGATTAGCCATTTGCCTGCTTCCGCTTTCGTGCAAGTGGAATTGGATGGCGAGAAATTAAGCCAAGTATCCAGCGGCGGTAATGGCCCTGTGGACGCAGTGTTTAACGCTATCTTGAAAATCACCAATATTGATTTAAAAATGTTGAACTATAACTTAACTGCGAAAGGGGAAGGGGCTGAAGCGCTTGGGCAAGTGGATATTGTGGTGGAACATAAAGGACGCCGTTTCCACGGTGTGGGTTTGGCAACGGATATTGTGGAATCTTCAGCCCGTGCGCTTATCCACGCCATTAATGCGATCTACCGCTCGCATAAAGTAGAAAATTTAAAATTAAGCAAAAATGCAATCAATTAAGGAGTGATGTGATGAAAAATTATAATGTCGCCGTATTAAGTGGCGATGGCATTGGCCCAGAAATTATGGCTGAAGCCATCAAAGTGCTTGATGCTGTACAGCAAAAATATGGCTTTCAGCTTAACTTTCGCCATTTTGATGTGGGCGGTATCGCCATTGATAAACACGGCACGCCATTGCCAGCAGAAACCTTAAAAGGCTGCGAAGAAAGTGATGCAATTTTATTTGGTTCAGTGGGAGGGCCTAAATGGGAAAACTTACCGCCAAATCAACAACCTGAACGCGGCGCATTATTACCATTGCGTAAACACTTTGCTCTATTTTGTAATTTACGCCCTGCAACTCTATACAAAGGATTAGAAAAATTCTGCCCATTGCGTGCAGATATTGCGGCGAAAGGCTTTGATATGGTAACGGTGCGTGAATTAACCGGCGGGATCTATTTCGGTCAGCCTAAAGGTCGTGAGGGCGAAGGGAAAAACGAAAAAGCCTATGATACGGAAATCTATCACCGCTATGAAATTGAGCGTATCGCCAAAGTGGCCTTTGAAACCGCAATGAAACGCACTAAACACGTTACTTCAGTGGATAAAGCCAACGTATTGATCAGCTCTACCCTATGGCGTGATGTAGTGGAAGAAGTGGCAAAAGACTATCCTGAAGTGAGATTGGATCATATCTATATTGATAACGCCACGATGCAATTAATCAAACAACCTGAATTTTTTGATGTGTTGCTCTGCTCAAATATTTTCGGCGACATCATCTCTGATGAATGTGCAATGATCACGGGATCAATGGGAATGCTTCCTTCCGCCAGCCTAAACGAACAAGGTTTCGGTTTATACGAACCTGCAGGAGGCTCAGCCCCAGACATCGCCGGCAAAGGCATCGCCAACCCAATCGCACAAATTCTTTCCGCCGCAATGATGTTGCGTTATAGCTTTGATCTCAATGACGCCGCCACCGCAATAGAAAGTGCGGTGAAAAAAGTGCTAGAAAATGGCTACCGCACCGCAGATCTTGCAGATGAAAGTGCGCCTGTTTCAACGAAAGAGATGGGTGATCTTATTGTGGCTGAGATTTAAAAATCTCCCCTTAGCCCCCTCTTTATCAAAGAGGGGAAAATGAGATACTCACTCTCTTTTAATTTAACCAAAATAAGAATAGCGCACCTTCGGGTTCCCTTCTGTTTTGCCCGAGTGTGAATGAATTTTTAGGAAAATTTAGTTTGTCTGAGGCACAAAGTGCCGAGTTATAAATTTTCCGTTAAGAAAATTCATTCTAAGCGAGGAAAAGCAAAACAGCAGGGTGTGCTTTTTTGCCTACTTTTTTGCACAAGCAAAAAAGTAGGTTCACAAAACGAGTAATAAATATGAAAAAAACCCTATACGACAAATTATTCGATGCTCACATCGTTTACGAATCAGAAGGCGAAACACCGATTTTATACATCAATCGCCATTTAATTCACGAAGTAACCAGCCCGCAAGCCTTTGACGGATTGCGTGTTGCCAATCGCCAAGTGCGTCAAGTGGGTAAAACTTTCGGTACAATGGATCACAGCATTTCAACGCAAGTGCGTGATGTGAATAAATTAGAAGGACAAGCCAAAATCCAAGTATTAGAACTTGCCAAAAACTGTGCCAATACAGGGATTGAATTGTTCGATATGAACACCAAGCAACAAGGTATCGTTCACGTTATGGGGCCAGAGCAAGGTTTAACCTTACCGGGAATGACTATCGTCTGTGGGGATTCACACACTGCTACCCACGGGGCATTTGGGGCATTGGCATTTGGTATCGGCACATCTGAAGTGGAACACGTTTTAGCCACCCAGACTTTAAAACAAAGCCGTGCGAAAAATATGAAAATTGAAGTGCGTGGCAAAGTTGCCCCAGGAATTACGGCAAAAGACATCGTGCTTGCTATTATTGGCAAAACCACAATGGCAGGTGGCACAGGACACGTTGTAGAATTTTGCGGTGAAGCCATTCGTGATCTTTCTATGGAAGGAAGAATGACCGTCTGCAATATGGCCATTGAACTTGGTGCAAAAGCAGGATTAATCGCACCAGATGAAACGACTTTTGAATACTTGAAAGACCGCCCTTATGCCCCGAAAGGCAAAGATTGGGACGAGGCAGTGGCGTATTGGAAAACCTTGAAAACCGATGAGGGCGCAGAATTTGATACGGTGATCGTATTAGACGCGAAAGATATTTCACCACAAGTAACTTGGGGAACAAACCCAGGGCAAGTGATCGGCATTGATCAAACCGTGCCAAATCCCGCAGAAATGAATGATCCTGTGGTTCGTGCTTCTGCTGAAAAAGCCTTAGCTTATATTGGGTTAGAAGCTAATGCGGATTTAACTCAAATCCCCGTTGATCAAGTTTTTATAGGCTCTTGCACTAACTCGCGTATTGAAGACTTACGCGCTGCTGCCGCGGTGATGAAAGGGCGTAAAGTTGCTGATAACGTAAAACGCGTGTTGGTGGTTCCGGGATCTGGTCTTGTAAAAGAACAGGCCGAAAAAGAGGGCTTAGATAAAATCTTTATCGAAGCAGGGGCTGAATGGCGTAACCCTGGTTGTTCAATGTGTTTAGGAATGAATGATGACCAATTAGGCGAATGGGAACGTTGTGCTTCCACCAGCAACCGTAACTTTGAAGGTCGTCAAGGGCGCAATGGTCGCACTCATCTTGTGAGCCCAGCAATGGCTGCGGCGGCAGCGGTGTTTGGTAAATTTGTTGATATTCGCCAAGTGGAATTATATTAAGGAGAAATTATGGCAGGCTTTAAACAACATTCAGGCATTGTCGTGCCTTTAGATGTGGCAAATGTAGATACCGATGCCATTATCCCAAAACAATTTTTGCAAGCCATCACGCGAGTTGGCTTTGGCAAACACTTATTCCACGAATGGCGTTATCTTGATGCAGAGGGCAAACAGCCGAATCCTGATTTTGTGCTGAACTACCCGCAATATCAAGGGGCAAGCATTTTATTGGCACGCAAAAATCTTGGCTGTGGTTCTTCCCGTGAACACGCCCCTTGGGCATTGGCTGATTATGGCTTCAAAGTGATGATCGCCCCGAGCTTTGCGGATATTTTCTACAACAACAGCCTAAATAATCATATGTTGCCAATCCGTTTAAGCGAAGAAGAAGTGGAAGAAATCTTCCAATGGGTGGCTGAAAATCAAGGGAAAACCATTGATGTGGATTTAGAAAAAATGACCGTCACCGTAGGCGAAAAAGTCTATCCCTTTGAACTAGACGAATTCCGCCGCCACTGCCTATTAAACGGCTTAGACAACATCGGCCTCACCCTGCAACACGAAAACGCCATTGCAGAATACGAGAAAAATATTCCTGCGTTTTTGAGATAAACTTAAGGCTGATACAACGTCAGCCTAATTTTTACCGCAGCACTAGCAATCTTAACCATTTTCACGCATACTTAAATCCAGAATTTTTCATTTGGGTTATGATTTATGCTTAATAAACGTTATTCTTTTAGTTATTTATTTGTAAACACTGCTGTTTCAATTTATTTTTTATCAATATTTTCTTTTTAAGCGTAGCTATAACATAGCACCCGCCTTGCTCATTTTAGCGACACTTATCCTTTTTATAACAAGTAAAGAAAGAAAAAATATCTTTAAATTTAATAACGAACAAAAGACATTAGCTTTCAGTTATTTTTTCTACTTTGCAACACTTGCATTTTCTGTATTATTCCATCACGGAAAATTAAACGAATTAGATAATCCTAGTCGCATTTTACTATTCTTACCAATCATTCCATTATTAGTTAATTACAAACTTAGCTTTCATATTTTAATAAAAGTTATCCCTTTCTCTGCCCTATTAGCTGGAATTATTGCACTTATTCAGCGTTTTTATCTTGGGTATGAACAAGCATATAGCAATGTTATGCATATTCAAGGCGGTGATATGGCTATGAGTTTAGGTGTATTTTCAATTTGTATTAGCTTATATTTTTGGACAAATAAAAATAAGAAATTTGCTCTACTCGTATTATTCTGTGCCTTAATGGGAGTATTAGGAAGCATTTTATCTACCGCTCGTGGTGGCTGGATTGGCGTACCATTTATATTGGCATTTACCTTATATATTTATCGCAAGAAACTGCCTAAATATTTCTTTCCTATCCTATTTTCTACAATTTCAACATTTGTTGTTATTGTTTCTCTCACCAACACAGGAGGCATTATTGATCGCATCAATGCGGCTAAAGCAGATATTACGCAATATGTGAGTAGCGAAAACACTTCTACTTCTGTTGGTGCCCGTTTCGATATGTGGAAAGCTTCTTGGATTGCTATTCAAGAAAACCTATTTTAGGTTGGGGAAAACAAGGTATTTATGATAAAAAGCAAGAGCTTGCAAAAGAAGGCATTATTAGTGAGTATGCAGCAAGTTTCGTGCATAATCATAATCAATTTATTGATGATACAGTAAAAAAGGGCTAATTGGACTTATAGCCTTATTATTTGTTTTTATTGTTCCTTTACGCTTTTTTATTAGTAACTTAAAAACAGATAATCCAGAACTATTATGCCTTTCTAGTTTGGGGATCATTCACGTTACATCTACAATGTTTTATAATTTCTCACAAAGTTTCTTTAGCCATAATTCAGGAAATATTTTCTATTTCTTTTTGATTGTGATTTTTTATGCTGCCATTAAAGTGGTAAAGAATAAAAATTAAGACATAAAAATAATGCCCTATTACTGGGCATTATTTTTAAAAGTCGGTGATTTTTCTGGTATTTTTATTTATTATCGACTAAATGCTTTTCATTAAGCATACAATGTATTAAACATTAACATCGCAACCGTCATTGGGCCAACCCCTCCTGGTACTGGGGTGATGTAACCTGCTCTTTCTTTTGCTTTGTCAAATTCCACATCACCAGAAAGTTTGCCGTCCACACGGTTAATTCCTACATCAATCACCACTGCGCCTTCTTTAATCCATTCGCCGGGGATAAATTGTGGCTTTCCTACGGCAACCACTAGAATATCCGCTTGTTTCACGTGGTGTTCTAAATCTTTTGTGAAACGATGTGTTACCGTAACAGTACAGCCTGCAAGTAATAGCTCTAACGCCATTGGACGCCCTACAATGTTGGACGCTCCTACAATCACGGCGTGCTGACCATAAAAATCAATACCTGTGGTTTCTAACAGTTTAATGACACCGTAAGGAGTACAAGCACGCAGTGTAGGAATACGCTGACATAAGCGGCCCACATTATATGGGTGGAAGCCATCTACATCTTTGTTCGGTGAAATACGTTCAATAACAGAAGTGCTATTAATATGAGCAGGTAAAGGCAGCTGAACTAAAATACCATCAATTAGTGGATCTGCATTTAGCTCATCAATTAAAGCAAGCAATTCTTGTTCCGATGTACTTTCAGGCAAATCATAAGACTTAGAAAACATTCCTATTTCTTCGCAGCTTTTGCGTTTGCTGGCAACATAAACTTGCGAGGCAGGATCGGCGCCAACTAAAATGACCGCTAACCCTGGCGCACGTTTGCCTTGTTGGGTATATTGTTGAATTTTTTCAACAATTTCTGATTTGATTTCTTTAGAGAGAGCTGTGCCAGAGATGATTTGTGCCGTCATTACATTTTCCTTAAAATGAAATACTGAGAAAGTAAACGTTTGCTATTTTCTCAAAAAAAACATTCCAATGTAAGCCTAATTGAGATAATTTTGAGCGATTAAATAAAAAATAGAAAAAATTCATTGACTGATAAATGAAAGCTACTTATAATGCTACACATCTGTCGGCGAGTAGCGCAGCTTGGTAGCGCAACTGGTTTGGGACCAGTGGGTCGTAGGTTCAAATCCTATCTCGCCGACCACTTCTTTTTTTATCTATATCCATTTGAAATGCGCCCTTAGCTCAGCTGGATAGAGCAACGGCCTTCTAAGCCGTAGGTCATTGGTTCGAATCCAATAGGGCGTGCCATTATAATCATTTCTTATTAACAAACTTTTATTTATTCTTATTTTGTATTTATTTTTCTAAAAACATATCCGCACTTTTGACAAAACAAGCAATCGTAACTCATTTTCTAACTTGTTCTTCTTTTATGCTGATGATTTTTTTCTAACGTATTATTCCAATGATAAAAAAATCCCCGTAGCTAAAACTACGGGGAGTTGTGCAATAGAAATCTAAAAATCAGAAAAATTTCCACCGCACTTTAAAAATGAGAAGTTGGGACGAATTACATCATACCGCCCATTCCACCCATACCGCCCATACCAGCGCCTAGGTCTACTTTATCTTCTTTTGGAATTTCGGTTACCATCGCTTCAGTGGTAATCATCAATCCAGCGATAGAAGCGGCGAATTGAAGGGCTGAGCGGGTTACTTTGTTGGGTCAAGGATACCCATTTCCAACATATCGCCATATTGCTCAGAACCAGCGTTGTAACCGAAGTTTCCTTCACCCGATTTCACCGCACTTGCCACCACAGAGGCTTCTTCCCCAGCGTTGGTAACGATTTGGCGTAATGGCGCTTCCATTGCACGCAAGGCAAGTTTAATACCCACATTTTGCTCTTCATTATCGCCTTTTAAGCTTGCTGCAACTTTAGTTGCCGCACGGATTAAGGCAACACCACCACCAGCTACGATACCTTCTTCCACAGCTGCACGAGTTGCGTGTAAAGCATCTTCAACGCGATCTTTTTTCTCTTTCATTTCAACTTCAGTTGCCGCACCCACTTTAATTACAGCCACGCCGCCCGCTAATTTTGCCACGCGTTCTTGTAATTTTTCTTGGTCGTAATCTGAAGTGCTTTCTTCAATTTGTTGACGAATTTGTGCAACACGGTCTTTGATTTGCGCTTCTTCGCCCACGCCATCAATAATAGTTGTGTTGTCTTTGTTGATCACAACACGTTTTGCTTGGCCTAAATCTTCTAAAGTTGCTTTTTCTAACTCCATACCGATTTCTTCAGAAATCACAGTACCCGCAGTTAAAATCGCAATATCTTGTAACATTGCTTTACGGCGATCACCAAAGCCTGGTGCTTTTACCGCAGCCACTTTCACGATACCACGCATTGTGTTCACCACCAAGGTCGCAAGGGCTTCGCCTTCCACATCTTCAGCGATAATTAACAATGGTTTACCTGCTTTCGCAACGGCTTCTAACACTGGCAATAATTCACGAATGTTAGAGATTTTTTTGTCCACTAAAAGAATGAACGGATTGTCAAATTCTACAGTTGCAGATTCTGGTTTGTTGATGAAATAAGGTGAAAGGTAACCACGATCGAATTGCATACCTTCAACCACTGCCAATTCATCTTCTAAACCTGTGCCGTCTTCTACGGTGATCACGCCTTCTTTGCCCACTTTTTCCATTGCTTCGGCGATTAATTTACCTACAACGTTGTCTGAGTTAGCTGAGATTGTTCCCACTTGCTCAATTTCTTTTGAGCTTTCGCACGGTTTAGAGAGGTTTTTTAACTCCGCCACGACTGCACTTACGGCTTTGTCGATACCGCGTTTTAAATCCATCGGGTTCATTCCCGCAGCCACGGCTTTTAAACCTTCATTTACGATAGCTTGGGCTAATACGGTTGCTGTTGTTGTACCGTCCCCTGCAGCATCATTGGCTTTAGAGGCCACTTCTTTCACCATTTGTGCGCCCATATTTTCGAATTTATCTTCTAATTCGATTTCACGCGCAACGGATACGCCGTCTTTCGTGATCGTTGGTGCGCCAAAGGCTTTGTCTAAAATTACATTACGACCTTTCGGGCCAAGGGTGACTTTCACTGCGTCTGCAAGAATGTTTACACCGTTAAGCATTTTTACGCGAGCATCATTGCCAAATTTAACGTCTTTTGCTGCCATTTTTTATTCCTTCTTAATAATTAATTTTGCTAAAAGTGCGGTGAAAAATAACCGCACTTTTTGATGATTGATTTGAGATTATTCTACGATAGCTAAAATATCGCTTTCAGAAATGATTAACACTTCTTCGCCATCAATTTTTTCCGCTTTCACGCCATAGCCATCATTGAAGATAATGGTGTCGCCAACTTTTACATCTAAAGGCAACACGGTACCATTTTCTAAAATGCGCCCTTTACCCACTGCAAGCACTTTTGCACGGGTTGATTTAGTCGCCGCAGAACCAGTTAAAACAATTCCGCCAGCAGAAAGGGTTTCCACTTCTTCACGTTTGATGATCACACGATCGTGTAATGGACGAATATTCATTGTAATTTCCTTCTTAAGTTGAGGTTTTAAAACAAAAAAGTATCTTCAATATGGGGCAGGATTTTTTCCTTTCAAGAGAATAGCAAAAAATTTTTTGTAAAAATAGGTAAAAAAGCCCGCACTTTTGAGATAAAGATGAGAATAATTTTTATTTACTTGTCGTATTTTTTTCGGTAAAGTCAATGCTAGCTAAAACAAAGCTTGGCTAAAAAGTTTCAGCTAAATTTAACAGGCGTTTTTCACTGAATTCAAAAGGAGAAATTCTATTTTCTACGCAAAGTGCGGTGCAAAAACGCAGAGATTTTAACCAATTACCAACTTTTACCACGGAGAACGTGCAATGAAAAAAACAGTATCTGCTTTGGCCTTATTAACCACGTTTGCAGCGCCTGCTTTCGCCGCCAACGAAGTGAATGTCTATTCTTATCGCCAACCTTATTTGATCGAACCTATCTTGAAACAATTTGAGCAAGAAACGGGCGTGAAAGTGAATTTTATTTTTGCCGATAAAGGCTTAGTTGAGCGGGTAAAACGTGAAGGTGAGCTTAGCCCGGCTGATGTACTATTAACCGTGGACATTAGCCGTGTGATGGAAATTGTGAATGCGGGCTTAGCACAGCCTATTCAATCCAAGGTGTTAGATAGCAACATTCCCGCACAATTCCGTGATAGCCAAGGCAAATGGTTTGCGCTAACCAGTCGCGCGCGCGTGGTGTATTCATCGAAAGATCGCGTGGGTAAATTGCCAGCAAGCTTCACTTACTATGATTTAGCCAAACCTGAGTTGAAAGGCAAAGTGTGTGTGCGTTCAGGCAAACATTCTTACAATGTTTCGTTAATTGCCTCAATGATTGCTCACGATGGCGTAGAAAAAGCCAAAGATTTCTTAACAGGATTAAAAGCGAACTTGGCACAAAAACCACAGGGTGGCGACCGTGATCAAGTGAAGGCCATTAAAGAAGGCGTGTGCGATTATTCATTAGGCAATAGCTATTATTACGGCAAAATGCTTGAAGATGAAAAACAAAAAAGCTGGGCGGAAGCGGCTTACATCAACTATCCAAACCAAGAAACCGTGGGAACACATATGAATATTAGCGGTGTGGTGATCGCGAAATATGCCCCAAATAAAGACAATGCGGTGAAATTAGTGGAATTTTTAAGTGGCGATAAAGCACAGCATCTTTATGCTGAATTGAACCACGAATATCCAGTAAAACCGTCTGTACAAAAATCTAAATTGGTGCAATCTTGGGGTGAATTTAAACAAGATAATCTGCCATTAGAAAAAATCGCAGAAAACTATGAAAATGCGTTGAAATTAATCGATGAAGTAAAATTTGATCTGTAATAGATCCAATCTATGCTAGCCTATACCCATCAGGGATAGGCTAGTTTTATTTTGATTATGGATAATTCCGCAAAACATAAAAATTTTTTCGCAAAAAGCACCGCACTTATCGCATTATTGGCGGTATTGGGGTTCTTCTTGCTGCCGATTATCGCCTTGTTGTTTTCGGCGTTTGAAGGCTCGTTGCACAGTTTGCAACATTTATGGCAAACGGTGTTTACCGACTATTTATTCAATTCTCTAAGCTTGGTATTCGGCACAACTGCGCTCAGTTTATGCTTTGCCTTGCCCTGCGCATTTTTGGTGTCGCGTTATCATTTTGTTGGCAAAACGCTGTTGCAATGGTTACTTTGCCTGCCCCTTGCCATTCCTGCGTATTTATCTGCCTATCTTTACACGGATTTTTTAGACTATCCCGGCATCGTGCAACAAAGTTTACGCACTTGGTTTGATTGGCAAAGCAAGCAAGATTATTGGTTTCCTTCCATTCGCAGTCTAGGCGGCGCTTGCTTTATTTTGGCGCTGTCGTTGTATCCTTATATTTTCTTATTAGTCAGAATGGCGTTGATGGAGCAAGGCGACAATTTACAGCAAAGCGCAAAACTGTTGGGCGCAAGCCGCTGGCGTGTGTTTTACAAAATTACCTTTGCCCTTATCCGACCAGCTATTGCGGTGGGTTGTGCTTTGGTGGCAATGGAAACCTTGGGCGATTTTGGCACGGTAGCGTTTTTTGCCATTCCTTCACTCACTACGGCGATTTACGACACTTGGCTTGGCTTTGGCGATTTGCAAGCCGCAGCGCAGATTTCTCTGTTTATGCTCGGGTTGTTAGTGCTATTTATCAGCATTGAGCGTTATGCACGCCGCCAGCAGCGCTATTATCAACGTTCAGGACAGCGTCCTGCGCAAACCCAACGGCTCAATGGACTAGGCTGGGGATTATTGTTATTCAGCACACTGTTAATTATTCTTGCATTTTTTATCCCGCTCTTTCAGCTGAGTTATTGGTCAATTATCTATTTTGAACAAGCGTGGACAGCAGATTTCTGGCAATATAGCCAAAACAGCTTGCTAGTTTCTGGGCTAGCAATGATCATCTGCGTATGCTTAGCGTTATTAATGCACTTTTGGGCAAGGTTACGCCCAACACCTTTGGCAAAAATAGCCGTGCGCTTTTCTGCGCTAGGTTACGCTATTCCCGGAACAGTTCTGGCAATCGGCTTGTTAATTCCTTTTACCTTTGCCGATCATCAACTTAACCGCTTGTTAAAATGGCTTGATTTGCCAATGCTGGGCTTGGTGTTTTCAGGCTCAATTTTCGCCTTGGTGTCCGCTTATGTGATCCGCTTTTCAGCAATGGCTTTGGGTAGCTTAGAAACTAGCTTGAGCCAAATTCCGCCGTCTTTAGATATGGCAGGCAGAATGTTAGGCTATAAATCTGGGGGAATTTGGCGCAAAATCCACTTACCCCTAATGCGCAAAGGCATTTTCACTGCATTATTGCTGGTTTTTATTGAAAGTATGAAAGAACTCAATGCGTCTTTATTGTTGCGTCCGTTTAATTTTGATACGCTCGCCACCCACGTTTTCACCTTTACTTCAGATGAACAGCTTGAACGCGCCGCTTTGCCCGCCTTAGTGCTTATTTTAGTGGGGATTATTCCCGTGTTGATTTTAACTCGTTCTTTACTGCAATCAGGGAAAAAAGCTTAATAATGAATACCTTAGATATTACCCATTTAACCTGCTGCTATAACAATCAGCCCATTTTGCAAGATCTTAATTTATCCATAGAAAATGATGATATTGTGTGTTTGCTCGGTGCAAGTGGCTGCGGAAAAACCACCTTGCTCAAAGCCGTTGCAGGATTAATTCCGCTAAGTGCAGGTAATATTCGTTTGCAAGACAAAGAAATCCAACATCTTGAGGCGAATGAGCGAGAAATAGGGCTGATCTTTCAAGATTATGCGCTTTTCCCCCATTTAACCGTGGCGGAAAATATTCTATTTGGTTTGCATCAAATAAATAAAAGCGAGCAAACAAAAACCTTACAAAAAATGACCGCACTTGTGCATTTACAAGGGTTGGAAAAACGCTATCCCCACGAGCTTTCGGGCGGCCAGCAACAGCGCGTTGCCATTGCCCGCGCGCTAGCTTGTCAGCCCAAATTATTATTGCTTGATGAACCTTTTTCTAACATTGATAGCCAAGTTCGCCATCAAATGATCGAAGAAATTCGCCATATTCTAAAACAACAGCATATTCCCGCCATTTTCGTTACCCATAGCAAAGAAGAAGCCTTTCTCTTTGCGGATAAATTAGCGGTAATGAACCAAGGGAAAATCTGCCAAATCGGCGCGCCAAGCGCGGTTTACCAACAGCCAAACTGCCCTTTTGTCGCCAACTTTTTGGGGGAAATGAATTATCTGCCTTGCCAGCCTATTGATGATCAGCATTGCCAATCGATACTTGGCGTGCATTTGTGTTCCACCCATCAATCACAACAAGCACCGAGTTATCTCGCAATCCGCCCCGAACAACTACAATTATGCGTGCCAGATGCCCCAATACAAGCCAATGGCATTATTCGCCAACAACGTTTTCTAGGCGCTTATTATAAATATCAAGTGGAAATGACTGGCTTAGAACTCATCATTACAAGCAAACAATCTTTGCCCTAGGTGCGAGGGTTCAAGTATTATATGAGAAAGAAAGTGGGGTAATCTTTGCTGAAAAATAATGCGTTGAAAATTGGAATGTTATATAGGCTATAAAAAGTAAAAGCCTTGAAATTTCTTTCAAGGCTTTAAAATCTGGTGGAGATAATCGGGATCGAACCGACGACCTCTTGAATGCCATTCAAGCGCTCTCCCAACTGAGCTATATCCCCGTAAATGTGTCGCTTATAATAATTAGCAGAATGAATGCTGTCAATATTAAATTCACTGCATTCATTCGCTAGATTAAATATTAAGCGCTTTATATTAGGCGTTTTGTGCCTTGATAAAATCAATCGCTTTTTGAATGCGGGCGAGGGAGCGCTCGCGCCCGATGCCAACTAGGGTAACGTCCATTGATGGAGATTGCCCTGCGCCTGTTACCGCAACACGCAATGGCATACCTACTTTGCCCATTCCTACGCCGAGTTCTTCTGCTGTTTGTTCAATAGCTTGGTGAATTGGCTCAGCCGCCCATTGAGAAAGTGCGGTCAATTTTTCTTTGACTTTTTCAAGTGCTTCAACCGCTCCAGATTTAAAGTGTTTTTTCACCGCACTTTCGTCAAAATGATCAAAATCTTCAAAAAAGTAACGGCTTGCAGTTGCCATTTCTTTTAACGTCTTACAGCGTTCACCAAGCATTACAACAATCTCGCTTAATGCTGGCCCATTGCTAGTGTCAATGCCTTGGTGCTGATAATGCCAGGCAAGGTGTTTAGCCACATATTCAGGCGGTAATTCACGAATATAATGATGGTTTAACCATAACAATTTTTCTGTGTTAAATGCGCTGGCAGATTTGCTTACCTGAGTTAATTCAAACAACTTGATCATTTCTTCTACGGAGAAAATCTCTTGATCGCCGTGTCCCCAACCTAAGCGTACTAAATAGTTGAGCAAGGCTTCAGGGAGAAAGCCATCATCGCGATATTGCATTACGCTCACTGCACCGTGGCGTTTAGACAATTTCTGTCCGTCATCACCTAGGATCATTGAAACGTGTGCATAAGTCGGAATTGGCGCATTTAACGCCTTCAAAATATTAATTTGACGAGGAGTATTATTGATATGATCTTCACCGCGTACAACGTGCGTAATGCCCATATCCCAGTCGTCAATCACTACGCAGAAGTTATATGTTGGTGAACCATCAGTACGGCGAATAATTAAATCATCAAGCTCGCTGTTGCTGATCTCAATGCGTCCACGCACGGCATCATCAAATACCACGGAACCTTCTTGTGGGTTTTTGAAACGCACAACGTGAGGAGCATCTGGATTCTCAGGCGCGTGATGTAAGCAATAACCATCATAACGTGGTTTTTCTTTATTTTTTTCTTGCTCATTGCTAAATTTTCTAAACGCTCTTTGGAGCAATAACAACGATAAGCCAAGCCCTGTTCAAGCATTTGATCAATTACTTGATTATAACGATCAAAACGTTTCGTTTGGTAATAAGGGCCGTGATCCCAAGCTAAGTTAAGCCATTCCATTCCTTCTAAAATCGCTTGCGTGGCTTCTGGCGTAGAACGTTCTAAATCAGTATCTTCAATGCGTAATACAAATTCACCTTGGTTATGTTTTGCAAATAGCCAAGAATATAATGCGGTTCTTGCACCGCCAACGTGCAAATAGCCTGTTGGGCTAGGCGCAAAGCGAGTACGAACTTTCACGGACGGATCTAAATTAAATAGCGGTTCTGCTTTCATTTTATTTATAACCTTTGTTTACAGTAAAATTAAATCGGCGGTATTGTACTATGAGTTCATCTAATTCACGATAAAAAAAGCAAGTTTATGTTTATTTTTACAACACTTAAACAAAAATATGCAAAAACTTATTGACTGTGTTTTGAGAACACTTATAATGCCAACCCACAACACAAGGGCGATTAGCTCAGTTG
>NZ_PQVI01000093.1:1046-13761 GCF_002921145.1 Avibacterium endocarditidis | reverse complement strand
TTTTATGCGACAAACAGCAAAGTATGAATTTTGGGTAGGGTTATTTTTATTGCTTGCCATTGGCGCTTTTGCTTTTTAGGATTAAAAGTGGCAAATGTGCAAGGCTTTAGCCAAGCAAAATCTTATCAAGTGAGTGCAACTTTTGACAATATTGGTGGACTAAAAGTGCGTGCGCCATTAAAAGTTGGCGGTGTGGTAATTGGGCGAGTAAGTGATATCGAGCTTGATCCACAAACCTATTTGCCAGTGGTGAAGATTGCGATCAATCAAGAATATAACGAAATTCCTGATAACAGCTCGCTTTCAATTAAAACTTCAGGCTTATTAGGTGAACAATATATTGCGTTGAGCATTGGTTTTGATGATGGTGAAACCACTAAAATGCTCAAAGAGGGCAGTAAAATTGTGGATACCAAATCGGCAATGGTGTTAGAGGATTTAGTCGGCCAATTCCTTTATGGGGATAAGAATAAATCTGATGACAGCAAACCTGAAGCGCAACAATAATTTCTTTTTCGTTTTACGGAGGAATCAATGTTAAAACAAACAATGACAAACTGGTTAAGCAAAACTTTAGTAATTTTCACCGCACTTTTTGCGGTGCAAGCAATGGCGGACGATAGCCCTTATGGCCTAATGCAAAAGGCATCAGACAAATTGTTTAACGATATTGCTAACAGCCAAAGCCAAATTAAACAAAACCCAAATTATTTAAGAACCATTGTGCGTAAAGATTTAATGCCTTATGTACACGTTAATTATGCGGGATCATTGGTGTTAGGGCAGTATTTCAAAAGTACCACGCCAGAGCAGCGTACAAAATTTTTCGCCGCCTTTGATCAATTTATTGAGCAATCTTATGCGCAAGTTTTAACCCTATATAAAAACCAAAAAATTGACATTGAAAAACCGAAAAATGTGTCTGATAACCAAATGAGCATTCGCGTGAAAGTGATGCAAAATGGTAATGCGCAGCCAATTAATTTAACCTTCTTCTGGCGTAAAAACAGCAGAACGGGTGAATGGCAAGTGTATGATATGGCGGCTGAAGGCGTGAGTATGGTAAACACCAAAAAACAAGAATGGAGTGCAACCTTACGCAAAGACGGCATTGAAGCGCTGACCCAACAAGTGCAAAAAGCGGCAAATGCGCCTGTTACATTGGGTAAATAATCAATGCACAATACATCAGGTTTAGCACCAAGTTTAACTTGGGCATTTGAACAAAATGATGATAAGATAACGCTCCGCTTGACTGGGGCGTTATCCAGAAAAACGTTGTTGCCATTGTGGGAACAACGTTATTCTTTTTTATCTACGGATAAAATTGCGCACCAGCAACTTATTTGGGAACTTGCCGATTTAACGCGAATTGACAGTGCAGGCTTTGCCTTATTGTGTGATTTTATTCATCATTGCCAAAAGCAAGCACAGACGCAAATCATTCAAAATGCACCTGAGCAATTCCTCACATTGGCTGATCTTTTTGGGTTATCAAAATGGATTGACCCGTTTTTACAACATAGTGGAAATAATTAATGGAAACGCAAGAAATTGAACGAATTTTAAAAGACGCACTTGGGCTTGAAGAAGTTTATGTACAAGGCGAGAACGCCCATTTCGGCGTGATTGTTATTGATGATGAGATTGCCACACTTTCAAGATTAAAACAGCAACAAACTATCTATGCACCATTAATGGGCTATTTTTCCACTGGCGAAATTCACGCCTTAACCATTAAAACCTTTACCCAAGAAAAGTGGAAACGTGAGCGTTTACTTAACCCAATTAATTAATCAGTAGGACATTGATATGCAAAAATTTCGTGTTTATGGGCAATCTCGTTTAAGCGGTGATGTTAAAATCTCAGGGGCAAAAAATGCCGCTTTGCCTATTTTATTTGCCGCAATCTTAGCCGAAGAACCTGTTACCTTAACCAATGTACCCGAGTTAAAAGATATTGAAACCACACTAAAAATTTTGCGTCAGCTTGGTATGCAAGTAGAGCAAAAAGACGGTGGCGTGGTGTATTTAGACGGCTCAAAAATCAATCATTTCATTGCACCTTATGAACTGGTGAAAACAATGCGTGCTTCAATTTGGGCATTAGCACCTTTGGTGGCGCGTTTTCATCAAGGACAGGTTTCGCTCCCCGGTGGTTGTGCCATTGGTGCGCGTCCTGTGGATTTACATATCAGCGGTTTAGAACGTTTAGGCGCAGAAATTGTACTTGAAGATGGTTACGTCAAAGCGCATACCAATGGGCGTTTGATCGGCACACGAATTGTAATGGAAAAAGTGAGCGTGGGCGCAACCCTTTCTATTATGACTGCAGCCACCCTTGCACAGGGGACAACCATTATTGAAAATGCTGCACGCGAACCTGAAATTGTGGATACCGCCGTATTCTTAAATAAAATGGGCGCGAAAATTAGCGGTGCAGGCACAGATACTATCACTATTGAAGGGGTAGAGCGTCTAACTGGCTGTGAACACGCGGTGGTGGCCGATCGTATTGAAACTGGCACATTCCTTGTGGCAGGGGCGATTTCAGGCGGGCGCATTGTTTGCCATAACACGAAAGCGGATACCCTTGATGCGGTGATTGATAAATTGCGTGAAGCGGGGGCTGAAATTGAGATCACCGAAGATACCATCACGCTAGATATGAAAGGCAAACGTCCAAAAGCGGTGAATATTCGCACAATGCCACACCCTGGTTTCCCAACGGATATGCAAGCGCAGTTCACTCTATTAAATATGGTGGCGGAAGGCACAAGTAAAATTACCGAAACCATTTTTGAAAACCGCTTTATGCACATTCCAGAATTAATCCGTATGGGCGGAAAAGCTGAAATTGAAGGCAACACCGCGATTTGCCACGGTGTAGAAAGCCTTTCAGGTGCGGAAGTAATGGCAACGGATTTACGCGCTTCAATCAGCTTGGTGTTGGCGGGTTGTATCGCAAGTGGTGAAACCATTGTAGATCGCATTTATCATATTGATCGTGGCTATGAGCATATCGAAGATAAATTGCGTGGTTTAGGTGCGAAAATTGAGCGCTTTACTGAACAGGATACGTTTGAATAAAATAAGGAAATCTCTTCTAAATTTTATTTCCTTTCGTTACCACCTTAATAAAATAGCCAGAAAACTTCTGGCTATTTTTATACCGATAACAAAATTACTCTTTGTAAATAATGCCTTTGTTTGCCTCAAAATCGGCTGCTTTAATTGGCGAATGTTCTTGGAAATATTCTTTCAAGCTGTCTGCATCAACAAAGCCCGCATTAACATAGGTTGGGTTATCTGTCATTACTGGATAACCATCACCACCTGCAGCACAATAACTTGGTAAAGAAATGCGATACATTTTATTGAGATCGATTGGTTTTCCTTGAATTTTCACATCAGATACTTTTTTCGCTTTGCGATCTACAGTCATTGTAATGCCATAGAACTGTGGATAAGCCCCTGAATCCACTTCTTTTAATGCCACGACATCAAGATAATTGAGCAAATCTTTTCCGTTCATCTCAAAATAGCTGATGATATTACCGAAAGGTTGTACAGTTAGAATATCTTTATAGGTTACATCTCCCCCTTCAATAGAAGCACGGATACCGCCGGAATTCATAATACCGATGTCGGCTTTCACGCGTTCTGCTTGTGAACGGGCAATTAGTTGTCCTAAGTTTGTTTGATGGAAACGTACAATATCGCGATCGCCCACTAAACGATCATCAACTTTCCCAACGACTTGACCAAGCAATTTATCCCCTTGATCTTGATAGGTTTTGAGATGCGCAAGTAATGCTGGATCGGCTGGAATTTCTTCTTGATACAACACATATTCACTTGAGCCGTCTTCTTTTTTCACTTTCTTTTTCAAGTTAATTGGTACTAATTGATAATTTTCTAAGGTGAGCTTGCCATCTTTAAAGGTGAAATCTGCACGCCCTAAATATTTGCCCCATTCCCCTGCTTGCATGATCCAAGTGTTTTTCTCAAACAATGGTTTACAGCTATCGCCCGGTTTAAATTTACTGTTAAATGAACCGTCTTCATTTATGCATAGTGTGTCGTGCGTATGTCCGCCGATAACAATATCAAATGCTCCCGCAGGCAATTCGCGTACCATTGAAACATCGCCCGGTGCGTTAGAACCGTATTTCGCATCAGGGTAAAATCCCATATGCGTAAGGGCGATTTTGAGATCGGGCTGTTCATTTTTGTCTAATTCTGCGAGCACGGTTTTTGCACTTTCCGCTGGGCGTTCAAATCTCACAGCGGACATAAATTCAGGATTTCCTAGCTTCGCCGTATCTTCTGTGGTTAATCCAACCACTGCAATTTTTAATCCTTGTTTGTCTAAAATCGTGTAAGGATTGACTAATAAATCCCCTGTTTTTTGATTATAAACATTCGCAGCAAGGAATGGGAATTTTGCCCATTTCTCTTGCATTTCAAGAAGTTGTAATGGATTATCAAATTCGTGATTGCCTAGTGTTAATGCCTCGTAGCCCATCAAATTTAATGCTTCAATATCAGGTTTGGCATTTTGTAAATCAGACTCTGGCACACCCGTGTTGAAATCGCCTGCATTGAGCAAGATCACTGAACCACCTTTCTGTTCAACTTCCGCACGAATGCGATCAATCAAAGTTTTTTGCGCTGCTAAACCATATTCACCATTTTTATTTTGCCAGTAATGACCGTGTAAATCGTTCGTGTGAAGCAATGTGAAATGATAAGTTTGGTTGGCTTGGTAAGCATAGCTGAAAGAGAAATGGCTAAAAGTGATGTGAGTGTTGAGTATTTGAACAATGAGGCTAATTTCATAATCATTCTCCTAGTTGGTTAATTAGCAAATTTATTTTATCGGAAGTTGCGCAAAAAGAGATCATTTATTTCGTAGAATGAAAAAGAAATTGCGATATTTTTAAGTGCGGTGCAATTTTTACGAATTTTTATCGTAAAAAAGAATCTATGATCTGCCCTTAGTCTGTTATTTCTTGAGGGCAGAACATAGACTATGCCTTTATTTTTCCTTAGCTGAGTTCACGCATAAACGCTTGTGCTTTTTCTACCATTTCTTTTGAACCAACAAAGAACGGTGAGCGTTGGTGTAATTCCGTTGGTTGAATATCTAAAATTCGCTGATAGCCATCAGTGGCAAGTCCGCCTGCTTGTTCGGCTAAAAACGCTATTGGATTGCCTTCATAAAGTAAGCGAAGTTTGCCATTTGGATAGTTTGTAGCACTTGGATAAATATAAATCCCACCTTTCAATAAATTGCGGTGGAAATCAGAAACCAATGAGCCAATATAGCGCGATGTATAAGGACGTTGAGTAGCTTTGTCTTCCTCTTGGCAGTATTTAATGTATTTTTTCACCCCTAATGGGAATTTGAGATATTGTCCTTCATTAATAGAATAAATTTTACCCGATGTTGGCATTTGAATATTTTCGTGTGAAAGGCAAAATACTCCTAAAGACGGATCGTAAGTAAAGCCATTCACCCCATTACCAGTGGTATAAACCAACATTGTTGATGAACCATAAACAATATAACCAGCTGCCACTTGACGATGCCCCGGTTGCAAAAAATCTTCTAAGGTTACTGGTGTTCCGATAGGGGAAACACGGCGGTAAATAGAAAAAATCGTGCCAACGGCAACATTCACATCAATATTTGATGAGCCGTCTAAGGGATCGGTTAAAATTACATATTTCGCATTGCGTCCGCGTTCGGTATCAAAGGCAACAAAATTTTCTTCTTCTTCGGAAGCAAATCCTGCCACTTCTTCGCGTGCAATGAGGGCTTGTTTCATTGTGTTGTGAGCAAATAAATCTAACTTCATTTGCTCTTCACCTTGCACATTCTCCACGCCAGAGTTACCAATAATGTTATTGGTTAGCCCAGCTTTGTTAATATCACGGTGGATTACTTTCGCCACTAAGCGAATAGAAGAAAGAATGCCTGAAAGTTCGCCTTTTGCATTGGGATATTCCGCTTGTTTTTCAACAATAAATTGCCCTAACGTTTTCATAATTTATCCTTATTTTTGAATGAATACATTGTACAGTTTGAAAGAGTTGATTTATTATAGCTAGCCTTTGAACAAGAGAAATAATCTCCTACTGAGTTTGTGATCTCAGGCACATTTTATTTTCGTTTTTTGTATAAGAGATAAAAAAATGACACAAAAACATATTCATATTCTTGGAATTTGCGGCACGTTTATGGGTGGTGTGGCGATTATTGCCAAACAGATGGGATATAAAGTAACGGGATCGGATGTTAATGTGTATCCGCCAATGAGTACTTTTTTACAGGAAAATCAAATTGAAATTATCCCGAATTATGATCCTGCTCAGCTTATGCCTGCGCCAGATTTAGTGTTAATTGGCAATGCAATGAAGCGTGGCAATCCTTGCGTGGAATATGTGCTTGAGAATAGGTTACCTTATACATCAGGACCGCAGTGGTTGCACGATAACTTATTGCGTGATCGCTGGGTGTTGGCGGTTTCTGGTACGCACGGGAAAACCACCACAACAGGTATGCTCAGCTGGATTTTAGAGAAAAATGGACTAAATCCCGGCTTTTTAATCGGTGGCATCGCGGGCAATTTTGGTACATCAGCCCGTTTAGGTGAAAGCCCATTTTTTGTCATTGAAGCTGATGAATATGACACCGCATTTTTTGATAAACGCTCAAAATTCATTCACTACAATCCAAAAACCTTGATTATCAATAACATTGGTTTTGATCACGCGGATATTTTTGATGATCTCAAAGCGATCCAACGCCAATTTCATCATATGATCCGCACCATTCCTGCAAGTGGACGCATTTTATCTTTCGCCAATGAACAAAGTGTAAAAGAAACCTTAGAAATGGGCTGTTGGTCTGAACAGCAATTCTTGGGAGAAGGACAAGAATGGTATGCCGAACGCATCACCAATGATTGCACCGAGTTTGCTGTGTATCATTTTGGCGAAAAAGTGGCAGAAGTGAAATGGAATATTGTTGGACAACATAATATGCACAACGCATTAATGGCGATTGCTGCAGCGTATCACGCAGGTGTGTCGATTGAAAATGCCTGTGCCGCTTTAGGCAGTTTCATTAATGCAAAACGTCGTTTAGAGTTAAAAGGCGAAGTGAATGGCATTAGCGTGTATGATGATTTTGCCCATCACCCTGCAGAAATTCTCGCAACTTTAACCGCACTTCGCGATAAAGTGGGCGGTGGCGTGCGAATTCTTGCGGTGTTAGAACCCCGTTCCAATACAATGAAAATGGGTGTTCATAAAGATGAACTAGCGCCTGCACTAGTGCGTGCTGATCATATCTTTTTATTACAGCCAGACAACATTCCGTGGGATGTGGTGGACATCGCAAACCAATGCGTTCAACCTGCTAGCTGGACAGCAAATTTAGATAAATTAGTGGATATGATTGTGGCAGAAGCCAAACCAAGCGACCACATTTTAGTGATGTCAAATGGCAGTTTTGGTGGTATTCATCAAAAATTACTTGATAAATTAGCTAATTAAAAAATAAATGGGATTTATTGAAAATAAAAGGTGCTATTTTAGCTATATGCTGTTACTATGGCTTTGCTTTTTAAGCAGTAGAGATAACAATCAATAATCTGTGGCTATATTTAAAGTTTTTTATTTTATCATCATAATATTATTGCGTTATCTAAGATTAGATTTAACTTAGGATTTACAATGTCTAAAAATAATGGAACCGTTAAATGGTTTAACGAAACAAAAGGGTTTGGTTTTTTACAATCAGAAGGTGGAGAAGAAGTGTTTGTACATTTCTCAGCAATTCAATCTAAAGGATTCCGCACCTTAAAAGAAGGTCAAGCCGTGGAGTTTGATATTATTGATGATAAAAGAGGAAAAAAAGCAGAAAACGTAATGATTTTAGCTTAATTCTTTTTACTAAAACACCGCAACGAAAGTGCGGTGTTTTTTTATGGAAAATATTCTAAATAATCTTGATCAGAAGAATAAGGAAAAAGACAAATAAAAAACCGCCGATAAAATCGGCGGTTAAAAATCTGGTTGCGGGGGGCTGGATTTGAACCAACGACCTTCGGGTTATGAGCCCGACGAGCTACCAAGCTGCTCCACCCCGCGTCTGTGGGGGCGTACTATACGCCGTTTTATTTTTAATGCAAGCCTTAATCCTAAAAAAATGGTTTAACTGATAGAAAAATCAGCAATTTGCTGAGTTTCAAGGCAAAATGCACAAAATTTCCACCGCACTTTTCTTGATCTAAAAAATAAAAGAACGCAAAAACTGCTATCACTTTGAGCGGTTTTTTGTTATTTTACGCCGTTTGATTGCAAATGATTTTATTAAGGAACTTCAAATGCCGATGTCTGCAAAATTTTTCAAAAATTGCACCGCACTTTTAACTATCGCGGTGCTTTCTGCTTGCTCTAGTTCAACCCATAAAACACCAAAAAAGTGAGCGTTAAAAATACCACTACTGATACCAAAATTTTCGGTGCAAAATATGATGGACGCACCTATCAGCAACAATTCTTAATGCCTGTTTCCAGCGTAGAAAATCGAAGTGCGGTGATAAATCAAGGGGATTTTTTAACTCAACTTTCTAATGTACGTCAATATTCTTCACGCTTAACCATAAATTTGCGGTGAGCTACGGCAAAATCACTAACTGGGTTTTATCGGGAGCAAACGTCAATGAGTTATCCAGTTTCGGCATTCAGCCAATGATTATGAAAGGGCAAGATGGCTATCAAAACGTGTTGATGACGGGCTATTATTCTCCAGTTATCCACGCACGCCGTACGCCACAAGGTAAATATAATCAGCCCATTTATGCATTGCCAAGCCCATCGCAAAAACGCGTGAGCCGTGCGCAAATTTATGCCGGCGCATTGCGTGGCAAAGGCTTAGAACTAGCTTACAGCGATTCAATGATCGACAATTTCTTGCTTGGCGTGCAAGGCAGTGGCTATGTAGATTTTGGTAACGGCGACTTGAACTATTTCGCCTACGCAGGGCAAAACGGCTTAGATTATGTGGCGGTTGGGCGTTTATTGGTGGAAGATGGTGAAATTGCCAGAGAAAAATGTCTATCCAAGCCATTAAAGATTGGGCAAAGGCGAACCCTTCACGCTTGCAAGCCTTGTTAGAACGCAATCCATCTTATGTCTATTTTAAAACGATCCAACGGGCAAAGTGAAAGGCTCGGCAGGCGTGCCGCTCGTGCCAATGGCATCGATTGCTTCCGATCGCTCACTTATCCCTTCTGGCTCGGTGGTGTTAGTGGAAGTGCCACAAATTGACCGTAAAGGTAACTGGACTGGCGAACACAAATTGCATTTGATGATTGCCTTAGATGTGGGCGGCGCGGTAAAAGGCCATCACTTTGATTTATATCGCGGGATCGGTGATGAAGCAGGCCATATCGCAGGCTTATCCAAACATTACGGACGTGTGTGGTTATTACAATAATGACAGCGCGTATTGATAATTATGAACAGCGCTTTGGTGGCATTGGGCGACTTTACAGCCCTGCTGCCTTGCAACGTTTACGCCAAGCGCACATTTGCGTGATCGGCATTGGTGGCGTGGGATCTTGGGCGGTGGAAGCCCTTGCTCGCTCTGGCATTGGTGAGATCACAATGATTGATATGGACGATATTTGCGTTACCAATATTAATCGCCAAATCCACGCCATTTCTGGCAATGTGGGCAAGCTGAAAACGGAAGTGATGGCAGAACGTGTTGCATTGATCAATCCTGATTGCAAGGTGCATATTATTGATGACTTTCTTTCCAGCGAAAATTTAGCGGATTACCTCAATCGTGGCTATGATTATGTGATTGATGCCATTGATAGCGTCAAAACCAAAGCTGCGCTGATTGCCTATTGCAAACGCAACAAGATAAAGGTTATCACCGTGGGCGGGGCGGGCGGTCAAACCGATCCAAGTCAAATTCAAATTGCTGATTTGAGCCGCACCATTCAAGATCCCCTCGCCGCAAAAGTGCGGTCAATTTTACGCAAGGATTTTCATTTTAGCCAAAATCCAAAGCGAAAATTTGGGGTGGATTGCGTGTTTTCAACGCAACCGCTGATTTTTCCTCAAATGAGCGAAAATTGCCAGGTGTCTGCTACGATGAATTGTGCCAATGGTTTTGGTGCGGCGACAATGATCACCGCAACCTTTGGCTTCTTCGCCGTTTCCCGCGTAATCGAAAAATTATTAATGACAACCACCTAGTCTTCTTATTTTTTAATAAAAAAAAGATAGCAATTTTTTGCAAAACGATCTAAGCTAAGCCGACAATTTCTGAGAATCATTCTTAAAAATGGGAGCGTTTATGACAACCTTAAATCGTTTATTTAAGCACAGTGCTGTCGCGGCAGCGGTGTTTTCTTTTTCTACTTTGGCAAGTGCGAGCGTGGTTAGCTCCATAAAACCCCTTGGTTTTATTGCCTCCTCCATCGCGGACGGGGTTACGGACACGCAAGTGCTTGTGCCAGCGGGGGCTTCGCCACACGACTATAATCTGAAACCTTCCGATGTGCAAAAATTGAAATCGGCGGATTTGGTACTATGGGTCGGTGAAGACGCGGACGCGTTTCTTGCCTCGTCATTACAAAAAAATGTGGACGCAAGCAAAGTGGTTACGATCGCGAAATTGGCAGGCATCACACCTGATATGCTAGCCAAAGGCGAACATCATCACCACGATCACGACCATCACCATCACGATGGTGAAGATCACGACCACGACCACGAGCATCATCACGATCACGGAAAATCAGAGGCTCACGAGCATCAGCACAATCATGGAACAGATGACGCTCACGACCACGATCACGATGAATTAGAAACCAACTGGCACGTTTGGTATTCACCACGCATTAGCCAAGTGGTGGCTGAAGCGGTGGCAGATAAGCTCACTCAACAATTCCCTGCGAAAAAAGCGCTGATTGAAAAAAACTTAGCCGAATTTAACCGCTCTTTGAACGCACAAAATGAGAAAATCAAGCAACAGCTCGCTCCAGTGCAGAAAAAAGGCTTCTATGTATTCCACGATGCCTATACCTATTTCAACGAGGCTTACGGATTAAACCAAGTGGGTGCGTTTACTATCAACCCATTGGTTGCCCCAGGTGCGAAAAAATTGGCCCATATCAAAGAAGAAATCGAAGAGCATAAAGTCGGTTGCTTATTTGCCGAGCCACAATTCACCCCAAAAGTGATCGAAACCTTGCATAAATCCACTGGCGTAAAAGTAGGGCGTTTAGACCCAATGGGCGATGCCGTTGCCTTAGGTAAAGATTCTTACGCCAACTTTCTACAATATACCGCGGACAGTTATTATAACTGCTTGAAATAATAGTATTTTGTGTTTAGAGCGAACATTAACTGTTCGCTCTTTCTTTTGCCTAAAAATCGAATTAAAATCGACCGCTCTTTACGGCTCTGTTATAATCCCGCCATTCTTTTTGATGAAGCATAAGAGATGCCAATGAAAAAATTATTTGCCACCACTTCCCGTGGCTTTGAAGAATTATTAAAAACCGAACTCAGCGAGCTTGGCGCACAAGAATGTCAAATTGCGCAAGGGGGCGTACATTATTTAGCCGATGAAGAAACCCTTTACCGCACGCTGTTGTGGTCAAGGCTCAGCTCGCGCATTTTACTGCCTTTGGCACAAAGCAAAATTTATAGCGATTTGGATCTTTACTCTACCGTCATCGGGCAAAATTGGCTGGATATTTTTGACGAACGCTGCCAATTTGTGGTGGATTTTAACGGCACAAACCGTGAAATTCGCCATACTCAATTTGGGGCAATGCGAGTGAAAGATGGCATTGTGGATTATTTTGAGCGTCAAGGCAAAGCGCGCCCGAGCGTGGATAAAGACAATCCTGATATTCGCATTCACGCCTATTTAAACCGTGATGATTTCATTCTTTCCCTTGATTTAAGTGGCGATGCCTTGCATTTGCGTGGCTACCGTGAAGACACAGGTGCTGCGCCATTGCGTGAAACCTTGGCGGCGGCCATTGTGCTGCGTTCAGGCTGGCAACAAGGCACGCCGCTGGTTGATCCAATGTGTGGTTCAGGCACATTGTTGATTGAAGCAGCACAAATGGAAGCAAAAATTGCACCGCATGCACCGCTTACGTTGGGGATTTGATTTCTGGAAAGGGCATAATCCGCAGGCTTGGCAAAAAGTGAAAGACCAAGCCATCGCCCTTGCCGAACAAGGCTCACAGCAGGCTCAAGCCCATTTTTATGGGTTTGATTTAGATCACCGCGTGTTACAAAAAGCGCAACGCAACGCGAAAAATGCTGGTGTTGCCCATTTAATTCAGTGGAAACAAGGCGATGTGGCAGCGTTGAAAAATCCAGCCAGCGAGAAAGGCACGCTAATTTGTAATCCGCCTTATGGCGAACGCTTAGGCACAACCCCTGCGCTCATTGCCCTGTATTCCGTATTTGGGCAACGTTTAAAACAGCAATTCGGTGGTTGGAATGCGTCTATTTTCGGTGGTGAACCTGCGTTGTTAGACTGCCTGCGATTGCGTTCGCACCGCCAATTTAAAGCGAAAAATGGGCCGTTAGATTGCGTACAAAAAAATTATCAGATCGCTGAAAACAAGCACGCACAAATTGAAAGTGCGGTACAAAA
>NZ_PQVI01000093.1:0-1034 GCF_002921145.1 Avibacterium endocarditidis | reverse complement strand
TCTTCCGCAGAAAATCCGCCCGTTGCGCAAGATTTCGCTAACCGCTTGCAGAAAAATAGCAAGAAAATCGAAAAATGGGCAAAACAGCAAGGCATTAATGCGTACCGCCTTTATGATGCTGATCTGCCTGAATATAACGTGGCGGTGGATCGCTATTTAGATCATATTGTAGTGCAAGAATACGCCGCGCCAAAAAATATTGATGAAAACAAAGCCCGTCAGCGTTTGCTTGATGCGGTAACCGCCACCCTTGCCGTTACGGGCGTGGAAACCAATAAATTGGTGCTAAAAGTTCGCCAAAAACAAAAAGGCACAAACCAATATGAAAAATTGGCCAACAAAGGCGATTATTTCTATGTGGAAGAATATGGCGCGAAACTTTGGGTGAATTTAACGGATTATCTGGACACGGGGCTATTTTTGGATCACCGCTTAACCCGCAAAATGCTGGGTGAAATGGCACAAGGCAAAGATTTCCTGAATTTGTTTGCTTACACTGGCTCTGCCACCGTTCACGCTGCGCTAGGTGGCGCAAAATCCACCACCACCGTGGATATGTCGAACACTTATCTCAACTGGGCAGAACAAAATTTAATTTTAAATGACATCGAAGGTAAACAGCATAAATTGATCCAAAGCGATTGCCTACAATGGCTAGAAAAATGCGACCGCCAATTCGATTTGATTTTCGTTGATCCCCCTACGTTCTCTAATTCTAAACGAATGGAAAACAGCTGGGACGTACAGCGCGATCACATTCAATTATTCACCCACTTAAAACGCATTTTACGCCCAAACGGCACAATTGTGTTTTCCAACAATAAACAAAAATTCAAAATGGATTTTGACGGCATCGCTAATCTCGGCCTAAGTGCGGTAGAAATTTCAGCCAAAACCTTGCCACTAGATTTTGAACGTAATAAGCATATTCATAATTGTTGGTTAGTAAGGTTCATCAAATAAATTTTGGATTTTTGTACCGCACTTTAAAGTTAAACAATTCTTAGATTGAAAGATAAAAAAACCTTTTCTTA
>NZ_PQVI01000092.1 GCF_002921145.1 Avibacterium endocarditidis | reverse complement strand
TTTTATGAGGGATATCAATGAGCGAGATCTATTATTGCTACTACTCATCACCAATCGGGCGGTTATTGATGATTAGCCAAGATAACAAATTAACCAATTTGGATTTAGAAGCGGAGCAAATTGCGCCAAATCCAAAATGGATTTTACAGGAAAATCACCCGCTCTTTGCGCAAGTTTCGGCGGCATTAACCCGTTATTTTAATGGTGAAAAAGAAGATTTTGCAGGGATTCCGCTGAATCCACAAGGCACGCCTTTTCAGCAAAGCATTTGGCAGCAGCTTTGCCAAATTGCTTATGGTGAAACCACAAGTTATGGCGAGTTAGCCAATCGCATTAACAAACCGAAAGCGGTGCGCGCCGTGGGTGGTGCGGTGGGGAGTAATCCAATTAGCATCATTATTCCTTGCCATCGCGTGTTAGGAAAAACACGTCAGCTAACGGGATTTGGCGGTGGATTGCCTGCCAAACGCCATTTGTTACAGTTAGAAAATATTGCTTATGTGGATAAAGGCGTGGAATACGTCAAACAGAAATTATTGAAAAAGTATCAACGCTAACAAAAACTTGATAAAAAAGCACCGCAATAGCCCAAATTCCGAACAAGCTCTACTCTCCCTTGCGCGATCGCTGGCGGGACTCACTTTTGGTGAAGTCGCCAAGGAGTTGAATATGTCTGTGCCGCCCAATTTGAAACGGGATAAAGGCTGGGTGGGAATGTTGCTGGAAACTGCCTTGGGTGCAACTGCTGGGAGCAAAGCGGAACAAGATTTTGCCCATCTTGGCATTGAGCTCAAAACCATTCCCATTAATCGTCAAGGAAAGCCCCTTGAAACCACCTTCGTCAGCCTTGCGCCGCTGATTCAAAATAGCGGAATCACTTGGCAATCTTCTCACGTTCGCCATAAATTATCCAAAGTGCTGTGGATTCCCATTGAGGGTGAACGCACCATTCCCCTTGCCGAACGTCATATTGGGCAGCCTATTTTATGGCAGCCCTCGCCCGAACAAGAGCAACGTTTGCAGCAAGATTGGGAAGAATTAATGGAATATATCGTATTTGGTCGGCTTGATGAAATTACCGCACGCCTTGGTGAAGTGCTACAACTTCGCCCTAAAGGCGCAAATAGTAAATCGCTAACCAAAGGCATTGGGCGAAATGGCGAGGTGATTGACACCTTACCGCTCGGCTTTTATTTATGCAAAAATTTCACCCACGAAATCCTGCAACAATTTCAGCAAAATGGCTGATTTTCCTTTCCATTAAAGCCAGAAATCTATATCATTGTTCGCTTTAGATTTAATCTATAAGGAACTTATTATGTTTGACTGGATCGCCAGCCCCGAAGCCTGGGTGGCTTTATTTACCCTAACCGCATTAGAAATTGTGTTGGGCATTGATAACATCATTTTTATCAGTATTTTAGTCGGGCGTTTGCCAGCCCAACAACGTCAATCAGGGCGAATTATCGGCTTAGGCTTGGCAATGGCTACGCGTATTTTATTGTTGCTTTCCCTTTCTTGGTTAATGAAACTCACTGAGCCGTTATTTGAGGTTTTCTCGCAACAAATTTCAGGACGTGATCTTATTTTAATCGTGGGCGGATTATTTTTGGTGGCGAAAAGCACCCACGAAATTCATCACGCAATGACGCCAGAAGAAGAGGGCGAAGACCAAAGTGCGGCAAAAAAAGTGAATTTTTTCAGCGTACTCATTCAAATTGCCATTTTAGATATTGTATTCTCGCTGGATTCCGTGATCACCGCTGTGGGAATGGCAAGCGAAATTGGCGTGATGATTTTGGCGATTGTGATTGCCGTCGGCGTAATGATGCTAGCAGCCAAACCGATTGGCGATTTTGTGGAATCGCACCCAACGCTGAAAGTACTTGCTCTTTCGTTCTTGATTTTAGTGGGCGTGGCATTAATTGGTGAAGGCTTAGATTTCCACATTCCAAAAGGCTACATTTACTTCGCAATGGGCTTCTCCGTGGTGGTAGAAATGATCAATATCAAAATGCGTAAGCGTTTGATTAAACGCCCATAATGCTAGAATAAAGAAGTGCGGTGCAAAAATTCTGAAAATTTGCACCACACTTTGTTTTTCTTCTTTTAACTTTTTCCAGCCCTAATTTTTTTATTTTACTTTTATTGCCTTACCATTTTCGATACATATTGGCGCACATCACTTGCCCTAACACATAAAGGGTGGAATTTTTTTGCAATTTTACCGTGTGTCGTTGTTGTTTGCGTAAGGCGGCGCGGATACCATCGCCCCAAAATTCACTGTAGTAATCCGTTCTAACTTGGGTAAGACGATAAGTATTACAGTTAAGAATTTTGTATTGACGCACGGAGCGCGCGTAAAGTTCTGGGCGCTCTTTATACACGAATAAGCCTTTATCCGAATTAATTACCACATCAAAATGAATTAAGTGCTTGTCTTCGTTATCCACCCAAACCGATTGGGTATCTACATAATATTCTGCATTCGGCGCTAATTTGAAATAGCCTGCTTTGGTTAAGGTTGGCAGAACGAGTTTGACTTCTGGGGGCGGTGAAGTAGGCGTAGTAGAACAAGCGGCAAGTAGCATTACGCTAAGCAATAAACCTAATTTTTTCATTTTGACCTCCTTACATTCTGAGGAAGAACGCTCGTTGATTAGGTTAGAATCATTCTGGCATATTTGAATGGGGATTTCTAACAAAAAAAGACGATTTTGTGAGCTGTTCCACAAAATCAGCTTTACATAAAGAGTGAAAATAAAGCGACGCGATAAAATTTATCGCAAACGATTGCGTAGGCGTGCTACAATACGCGCGATTTTCAGTAACTCAAGTCATATAGGAAAAAATCGTGAGCAAACAATCATTAAGTTACAAAGATGCGGGTGTGGATATTAACGCAGGCAACGCGTTAGTGGAAAAAATTGAAGCCGATGTTAAACGCACCACGCGTCCTGAAGTTATTGGTGGATTGGGCGGATTTGGCGCGCTTTGTGCATTGCCGAGCAAGTATAAAGAGCCAATTTTGGTGTCTGGCACAGACGGTGTTGGCACAAAATTACGCCTTGCCATTGATTTGAATAAACACGATACCATCGGCATTGACTTGGTGGCGATGTGCGTTAATGATTTGGTGGTGCAAGGAGCAGAACCGCTATTTTTCCTAGATTATTATGCCACAGGCAAATTAGACGTAGATGTGGCAGCCAGCGTGATCAAAGGCATTGCCAACGGTTGTGAACAATCAGGTTGCGCTTTAGTGGGCGGTGAAACCGCAGAAATGCCGGGAATGTATCATCAAGGTGATTATGATTTAGCAGGCTTCTGCGTGGGTGTGGTCGAGAAGTCAGAAATTATTGACGGCAGCCAAGTGAAAGTGGGCGATGCGTTAATCGCATTAGGCTCAAGTGGCGCACATTCCAATGGTTATTCATTAATTCGCAAAGTGATCGAGCGTTCAGGCATCGACCCTGCGAGTGCAGAATTAGACGGCAAGCCTTTCGCTGATCAAGTGTTAGCGCCAACCAAAATTTATGTTAAATCCATTTTACAATTGATCAAACATGTGCCTGTTCACGCCATTTCTCACTTAACGGGCGGTGGCTTCTGGGAAAATATCCCTCGCGTGTTACCGCACAATGTGCAAGCCGTGATTGATGAAACAAGCTGGCAATGGCCTGCCATTTTTAACTGGTTGCAAGAGCAGGGCAATATCGATCGCTATGAAATGTATCGCACCTTCAACTGCGGGGTGGGTATGATCATCGCCTTGCCACAGGATCAAGTGGAAACCGCGTTGGCATTATTGCAACAAGCAGGCGAAAATGCGTGGCAGATTGGTCGCATTGAAAGTGCGAGCGAAGGCGAAGAGCAGGTTGTTATTCGTTAATGAAAAAGATTGTTGTACTGATTTCTGGTGAAGGGCAAACCTTGCAAAGCATTATTGATGCTTGCAAGGCGGGGGATATTCCTGCGCAAATTTGTGCTGTTATCGCCAATAAAGCAAACGCTTATGGCTTACAGCGCGCGAAAATGGCTGAAATTCCCACCGCACTTTTTGAACACGCAAGGATTACGCTGATAATCTAGCGATGGATCGGGCTATCGGTGATTATATTGCTGAGCTTGGTGCGGATTTAATTGTGCTAGCTGGTTATATGAAAATCCTAACTGCTGAATTTACCCAACGTTTTGCAGGCAAAATTCTCAACATTCACCCATCACTGTTGCCGAAATATCCGGGCTTACACACTTATCAGCGCGCGTTAGAAGCGGGCGATCAAGAACACGGTACAACGGTGCATTTTGTCAATGAGGAAGTGGACGGTGGTGCTATTGTACTGCAAGCCAAAGTGCCAATTTTTCCAGATGATGAAGTCTGTGATATTGAGCAGCGTGTGAAATATCAAGAGCAGCAAATTTATCCTTTAGTGATAAATTGGTTTGTTACCGATCGTTTAACGCTTCAAAATGGCAGCGCCTATTTAGATAGTAAATGCCTGCCAAATGCAGGTTATGCAATGGATTAAGGATACAAAGCACAAACTTCAGTTTGTGCTTTTTCTTTATTCTGTCGGAGAAAGAATTTCATTAAGTGCGGTCATTTTTTTGTGAATTTTTGGTATAGTAGCGAAAATTCATCATAACTTAGTTACTCTTTAGGATTTATAAATGGCAGAAAAAATTCTGATTGATGAAGATCGATTTATGCGAACCATTTCTCGAATTTCGCACGAAATCATCGAAAAACATCAAAATCTCAATGACCTCATTATTGTCGGAATTAAGCGCCGTGGGGCGGAAATTGCAGAGTTAATCAAGCGTAAAATTAATGATTTAACAGGTAAAGAGCTGCCTTCCCTTGATTTGGATATTACCTTTTATCGCGATGATTTGGAATATGTTGAGCCGCAAAGCCAATCGCCTGTGTATAGCGGCGCATCAAATTATGTGAGTATTCAAAATAAAATTGTAATTTTGGTTGATGATGTGTTGTTCACGGGGCGCACCATTCGAGCGGCGTTAGATGCGTTAATTGATTTTGGGCGAGCGGCAAAAGTGGAATTAGTGATTTTTGTGGATCGCGGACACCGTGAATTGCCAATTCGTGCCGATTATGTCGGCAAAAATGTGCCAACCAGTCGTGCGGAAAAAGTGCAAGTTCGGACGATGAAGTTTGATCAATGTTACGAGGTGGCGCTGGTATCAAAATAAACGTCGTGTAAAAAATGTTTTATCAAACTAAATCGATGAACCTTTTGGCAAATTGACACTCTAACGTAAAATAATTTGAACTAATAAATGGAAAATATGAAAGGATTTAACTTTAAAGCGATTTTAGTAGGTTTGGTGGGATTATTTGCGCTTTCAGCGAATGTATCTGCCGTAGAACGCGTGGTTGCCACCGTGAATGGAAGCCCTATTTTAGAAAGCCAAGTGCGTACTGCTTTAGGTAAAAAGGCCAATACAGAAGCAAATCGCGAGGCGGCATTAAATACGGTGATTGATGATATTTTAGTTAATCAAGCCATCCATTAAAGAAAGATTCTGGTGTGAGTGTGAGTAGCGCACAAGTTGATCGCGTAATGGAAGATATTGCGGCACGCAATGGCTTGACGTACGGACAACTACTTGATGTATTGGATTATCAAGGCATTAACTATCATCAGTATCGCCAACAGATCGCAAATCAATTATTAATGTCGGAAGTGCGCAATCAGGCGATTGGTAAAAGTGTTGATGTAACCCGAGAAGAAGTGCAAGAACTTGGGCAAAAATTGCTTGATCAAGCGAAAGCACAGGGTAAAGAGAAAAAAGTTACTGGAACAGAATACCAAGTTCGTCATATCTTATTGAAATTAAACCCATTATTAAATGATGCGCAAGCGAAAGCGCAATTAACTCAAATTCGTGCGGATATTTTGGCGCATAAAACCACCTTTGCTGATGCTGCATTAAAATATTCTAAAGATTATTTATCTGGCGCGAATGGCGGCAGTTTAGGCTTTGCTTTCCCAGAAACTTATGTGCCACCCTTTGCTAAAATGGTACAAAGCACGAAGAAAGGCACCATTTCTGCACCATTTAAAACAGAATTTGGCTGGCATATTTTAGAAGTTACTGACACTCGCCAAGGGGATCGTACCCGTGATGCTTATATGCAAAAAGCCTATGAACAGTTAGTCAATCAACAACTGCGCGAAGCCTCACAAGATTGGGTGAAAGCCTTGCGTAAAACTGCGAATATTAAATATTTCAAGTAATTTGAAGCAATCACGAAATCCCAGCCCCAATGCTGGGATTTTTGTTTTATAATAGCGTGTCTTTTTTAACAGTGATAAATCATTATGAGTTCAAGAAAACATCTAGGTCATACCGCCCGTAAACGTTTCGGGCAGAACTTTTTATCAGACGATAATATTATTCAAAGCATTGTGGCAGCCATTTATCCACAGCCAGATCAATTCTTAGTAGAAATCGGCCCCGGTTTGGGGGCGCTAACAGAACCTGTTGCGGAGCAAGTTGAGCATTTAACCGTTGTGGAGTTAGACCGAGATTTGGCTGAACGTTTGCGTCATCACCCATTTTTACATCAAAAGTTGAATGTGATTGAAACAGATGCGATGCAGTTTGATTTTGGGCAACTTTACCGTGATGAGCATTTAGCGGAAAAAAATCAGAAATTACGCATTTTCGGCAATCTTCCTTATAACATTTCAACGCCATTAATGTTCCATTTGTTCAACTATTGCGAACAAATTCAAGATATGCACTTTATGCTACAAAAAGAAGTGGTAAAACGTCTTTGCGCTGCACCGAATAGCAAGGCTTACGGACGCTTAACCATTATGGCGCAATATTTTTGCCAAGTAATGCCTGTATTGGAAGTACCACCGAGTGCTTTTAAACCAGCGCCCAAAGTGGATTCAGCAGTAGTGCGTTTAATTCCACACAGCACGCTTCCGCACCCAGTGAAAGATTTATACTGGCTCAATCGCGTGTGTACGCAAGCCTTTAATCAACGTCGTAAAACCTTGCGTAATGCACTTTCTACACTATTTTCTGCGGAAAATCTCACCGCACTTGGGATTGATTTAAATGCGCGGGCAGAAAATCTTTCCATTGCCGATTATGCCAGATTAGCAAACTGGCTATGTGATAACCCTGTGGTGGAAAACACACAGAGCGAAACGGAATAAAACAATGGCAACCTACTTAGTCGGCGATCTGCAAGGCTGTTATGATGAATTGCACGCTTTGTTGGAAAAGGTAAACTTTGATCCGAGCCAAGATGTGCTTTATTTAGTGGGTGATTTGGTGGCGCGTGGGGATAAATCCCTTGAATGTTTACGTTTAGTCAAATCCCTTGGTAACGCGGCGCACACCGTGCTGGGCAACCACGATTTGCACTTAATTTCCACCGCACTTGGCATAAAAAAAATCAAACCCAAGGATCGCGTGGAGGCCATTTTTAACGCCCCTGATTTTCACGAATTGATTGATTGGCTACGCCAGCAACCCTTGCTTATTCATAATCAACAAGCAGGATTTTTACTCACTCACGCAGGGATCTCGCCTGATTGGGATCTTGCCACGGCAAAAGCCTGTGCTGCCGAAGTGGAGCAAGTGCTACGCCACGGTGATTATTATGCAATGATCGAACAGATGTATGATAACCAGCCTGATCGCTGGTCGCCTGATTTACAGGGTATCGATCGCCTACGTTACATTATCAACGTATTTACCCGTATGCGTTTTTGCTATTATGATCATCGCCTTGATTTCGCTTGCAAAGCCCCTGTTGATGAAGCACCTGCGGAGCTAACCCCTTGGTTTCGGCTTAATAATCCTCTATTCAAAACGGAAAATATCGTCTTTGGCCATTGGGCCAGTTTAGTGGATACGCCTACGCCAGCTAATATTTATGCCCTTGATACCGGCTGTGTGTGGGGTAATCGAATGACAATGCTACGCTGGGAAGATAAACAGTATTTTACTCAACCCGCAATGAAACAATACACCTAACCTATGAAAGAAAAACTGATTACTTCTGCCAGTTGCGAGCTATTCAATCTTCCTTTTTTTCAGTTCGCCCAGATGAAAAAATTCTTAGCCCAGAGCAAATCCCACAAATTAAAGCGGATTACAAACGGCAATGGAATTTATGGAAAACGGCGATTTTGCAAGTGGCGCAACGCCTTGGCCCACCTTTTGCTGAACCCCATATTGAAAAATGGTGTAATGGTTGGCAAGTACGGGCGCATTTTTTCGCTTATTTCAAATATGAATTTAACAAAAATTCTGCCGCCATTTTATCGGTTATTTTAAATCGCCGCCGTTTACAAGTGAGCCTTGATTGGCATTGCTATCGCGCCGATCGCTCGCAAAATCAATGTACAACAATATAACCAATGGTTTGAACAGCTGGATCAAACTCAGTATGCCGATTTTGATTTTTGGCGTGGTGATGAAAGCGAATACGCCGATTTCCGTAAAGTGCGGTCGCTTTCTGCGCAGGATTTTTTACTCAACAATGATGAAGATTTTTTCTGTATAGGGAAAAATATTGAAAAAGCCGAGTTAGATCACATTGATGCAGTGGAATTTATCGCACAAACCATTCGAGAGTTAGTGCCGTTGTATGAGAAATGCCATTTGGAATCAATGTAACTCTAACAAAATATATATTTATTATTTTGAAAGCACCTTTAGCGAATAAATCACTAAATAAAATATGAACGCTCCCTCTCTTAAATACATTTTCTCAGAAAAGAAACGTTCAATTTATTTTATATTATAAAACTCTTTTCTCTCTCGTTCCATCAAGTTGCGCAAATGCTCAAAATGATTCTTATCTAGACGTTGAAAACATTTATCTATTAATTTTTTCCTTCATCTATTGCTACAGCATAATTATTGGCTACCCATTGGTCATAAGTAATGCCTGTTTTTTCCTCATCGCATTTAAACGCACCATCAACTCTAGAATGAGTCAAATAAATTTCAAACCCTACTTTCAATTTAAAGTAATCGCCATCATAAACAAGATAATTAGGCTTTGTATAGAAATAAATTGGTATAGGTGAATAATCTTTAGCAGCAGAAAAACGGATATTTTGTTTTATGGCTTCAATATATTTAGGGTAGGCATAGCTATGACTTATATTGGGAATATTTGTTACGCTTCCTTCAAGTTCGTCTTTTGAAAAACCAAGATCGTTCCAACTACACGAAAACAAAGAAAATGGATTGCAGAGAACCACCCCAAAAGTACTATTGAATGCAGCTTTCGCGGCAGTATGTCCTCTTGTTATGACTCGAAGATTATCTTGTGAGGGGGTTGGCTTTTGTGGTTCAGCTCCTAGTTTACCCACACCATAATAGATATTTATGGTGCTACCATCAATAGTAACGAACTTCTCGCTATGGGGAGTTTTATCCTGTGTTGCACAAGATGTAATTAGTAAAGGGCAACCCAATAGCAGTAAAATAAGTTTATTCATTTTTCTCCAAAAATTTATCATTATTAATAAAATAATAAAGATGCTAGGGACATATTAGTTAATGATATTCCTATCTTAAAATAGCTGATAACCTTGCTTTTTAAGCATTTCCACTTTCCGTTCCCATTTTTCTTTATCATCTGGAGATACTCCCCATATGAATCCTTTTGCCTGCATACAGCTGATGATTAATGTATCTTTTTCTGTTGGGGCAACTTTATTCATCCCTACGTCATAAATCCATTTTGCCTTGCTAATTCTGGCTTCTTCATTACTTGTTCCTTGTTTATACCAGCGTTCTGCGGGCATAGGAGGGTAGGAAAGCATTGCACAGCTAGTTGTCATTAAGATCATGGTAGCCATAAAAACTTTTTTCATTGTATTTTCCCCATTTGGTTGTATTAAATTAGATATACTCACTCAGAGAGTTAAATATAGAATATACAACATCAAAGAAATCAACTCAAGCGTATAAATGGCAAAAAATATCATTCAAAGAGTATTAGATTACGGAGAAAAGAATGAGCAAGTTTATAGCCGCTGAAGTTGATGCTGCGATCGGTAAAAAAATTCAACAAAGAAGAAAAGAAGTGGGGCTAACAGCGGAAAATCTGGCAGAGCAAATTGGGGTTTCTCAGCAGCAGTTTTCGCGCTACGAACGTGGGGTTACTAAGATTAATGTGTCGCATCTTGTGAATATTGCCGTAATTTTGAATACGCCAATTAGCTGGTTCTTTGCCGATGTCAAATCAGAAAATCTCACTTTTTCTTTACAAGATGAATACGTCCCTATTCGTAATGACGCCCTAAAAATGCGCTTAGATTATCATTGGGGGCATTTGAGCAATGATCAAAAACGCAATTTAATCAATTTTCTGGATTCAATCCATAAAACCTAAGTAGTGGGGCTATTTAAAGTTCTATCAATTTCCCCCATTTTACGCTATCCTATACCACATTTTCTTATTCATCTATGCCGCCTAAAATCGCCGTAATAAATGGGCAAAGTGCGGTCAATTTTTTAATAATTTTTAAAGGTAATTTTATGCAAGAACATTATCGTCCCGATTTGATTGAGCCTGAAGTTCAGAAATATTGGGCTGAAAATAAAACATTTAAAGCGGTGAAAGATCCTGCTAAAGAGAAATATTATTGTCTTTCAATGTTCCCTTACCCATCAGGTCGCCTGCATATGGGGCACGTTCGCAATTACACCATTGGCGATGTGGTTTCCCGTTATCAACGAATGAATGGTAAAAATGTGTTACAGCCGATGGGTTGGACGCATTCGGGTTGCCAGCAGAGGGGGCGGCGGTGAAAAAATAAAACTGCGCCAGCAAAATGGACATACGAAAATATTGACTATATGAAAAATCAGCTCAAAATTTTGGGCTTTGGTTTTGACTGGGATCGTGAAATTGCCACTTGCAAACCTGAATATTACAAATGGGAGCAATGGTTCTTTACGGAGCTTTATCGCAAAGGCTTGGTGTATAAAAAAAGCTCTAGCGTAAACTGGTGTCCGAATGATGTAACCGTGTTAGCGAACGAGCAAGTCCACGAGGGGCGTTGCTGGCGTTGTGATACCCCAGTGGAACAAAAAGAGATCCCACAATGGTTTATCAAAATTACCGACTATGCCGAGCAATTATTGGGTGGTTTAGATCATCTGCCAGAATGGCCAGAAATGGTGAAAACGATGCAACGCAACTGGATCGGGCGTTCGGAAGGGGTGGAAATAACTTTCAACATTGAAAATTCTGATGAAACCGTAACAGTTTATACCACACGTCCTGATACTTTCTATGGCGTGTCTTATCTTGCTGTGGCAGCTGCGCACCCATTAGCAGAAAAAGCAGCGCAAAATAACCCCGCACTTGCACAGTTTATTCAAGAAGCCAAAAACACGAAAGTGGCGGAAGCTGAGCTTGCCACAATGGAGAAAAAAGGAATGGCAACGGGCATTCACGCCATTCACCCGATTACAGGAAATTAGTGCCTGTTTGGGTGGCGAATTTCGTGTTAATGCACTATGGAACAGGTGCGGTAATGGCCGTGCCAGCACACGATGAGCGTGATTATGAGTTCGCTAAAAAATATGATTTACCACTTTATCCAGTGATTACACCAGCAGACGGTAGCCCGTTAGACTTATCACAGCAGGCTTACACCGAACACGGTATTTTGATCAATTCAGCAGAATTTGATGGCTTGGATTTTGACGCCGCATTCAATGGCATCGCCGATAAATTAGAAAAAATGGGCGTGGGCAAACGCCAAGTGAATTATCGTTTACGCGATTGGGGCGTATCTCGCCAACGTTATTGGGGCGCGCCAATTCCAATGCTAACACTGGAAAACGGTGAAGTTGTGCCTGCCCCATTGGCAGATTTACCAATCGTGTTACCTGAAGATGTGGTAATGGACGGCGTGCGCAGCCCGATCAAAGCGGATCCAAATTGGGCAAAAACCACTTATAACGGACAACCCGCATTGAAAGAAACCGACACTTTCGACACCTTTATGGAATCTTCGTGGTATTACGCGCGCTACACTTGCCCAGATTTTCATCAAGCAATGCTCAACCCTGATGAAGCCAATTATTGGTTGCCTGTGGATCAGTATATCGGCGGGATCGAACACGCTACAATGCACTTGCTTTACTTCCGTTTCTTCCACAAATTATTGCGTGATGCGGGGCTAGTCAGCTCTGATGAGCCAGCGAATAAATTGTTGTGCCAAGGAATGGTGTTGGCTGATGCCTTCTATTACACCAGCGACACCAACGAGCGCATTTGGGTATCACCAACGAAAGTAACCCTTGAGCGTGATGAGAAAGGACGCATTATCCGTGCCATTGATGATGAAGGACGCGAGTTAGTCCATAGCGGAATGACAAAAATGTCCAAATCGAAAAACAATGGTATTGACCCACAAGAAATGGTGGAAAAATACGGTGCGGATACCGTGCGTTTGTTTATGATGTTTGCCTCCCCTGCGGAAATGACCTTGGAATGGCAAGAATCAGGCGTGGAAGGGGCAAATCGTTTCCTACGCCGTTTATGGAATTTAGTGTTTGAATACAGCAAAAATCCAGCAAAAACTGCGCTAAATCCGACCGCACTTTCAAGCCAACAAAAAGCGCTTCGCCGTGATGTGCATAAAACCATTGCGAAAGTGAGTGATGATATTGGTCGCCGCCAAACCTTTAACACGGCGATTGCTGCGGTAATGGAGTTAATGAACAAATTGACCAAAGCCCCATTGGACGATGAGCAAGATCGCGCGGTAATGGCAGAAGCCTTAAATGCCGTGGTAAGAATGCTTTACCCAATCACCCCACACATTTGTTTCCAATTATGGAAAGAGCTTGGCAACCAAGACGCCATTGACTTTGCCCCTTGGGTGAAAGCTGATGCGCAAGCAATGGTTGATGATGAAAAACTGGTGGTGGTGCAAGTAAACGGTAAAGTACGCGCGAAAATCACTGTGCCTGCGGATATGGCAGAAGACGCCATTAAAGAAATCGCCCTTGCCGATCCGAATGTACAAAAATTCCTAGACGGTTTAACCATTGTAAAAACCATCTATGTACCAGGTAAGTTATTTAGCTTTGTCGCGAAATAATCCAACCGCTCCACTCATTGAGTGGAGCGAATTATTAAGAGAAAACACTATGTTGAATTTACTTAAAAAATTATGCCTTGTCGGTGCGTTGGCAACGCTCACGGCTTGTGGTTTCCACTTTGAAAATGGTGAATTAATTCCGCAAGAGATGAAAACATTGCGTTTAGAAAGTAGTGATCCTTATGATGCGATGACGATTGCTATGCGCAAGCAGTTGCGAGCCAATAACATTCAGCTTGTTGAGCAAGGTGATGTGGTGGTGTTGCGCTTAAATAATGCTCGTGAGAATAGCGAAGTGGCGTCCATTTTCAAACAGGGGCGTGAGGCGGAAAAAGTGCTAGTGTTGCAAGTGGAAGCCAGCGTTCAGCTTAAAAATAAACAACGTTATCCGATTAACACCCAAGTTACACGCACTTTCTTTGATAACTCGCGCGCTGCCTTAGCGAAATCTGCCGAGAAAGAAGTGATTTGGAACGATATGCGTGAACAAGCTGCGCGTCAGCTTATCACCAAAATGGTAGCGTTAAAACAGCAGGTGAAAAGCCAATAATGCAACGTCTGTTTGCTGATCAGCTGAGTGCCTCGCTAGAGAAAAAATTGGTATCAATTTATTGTCTGGTGGGGCAAGATCCCTTGCTTTTGCAAGAAAGCAAGGATCTCATCTGCGCTGTGGCAAAACAGCAAGGTTTCGATGAAAAAAATGAAATCACGCTGGATAACAGCACCGATTGGATCGCCTTAAACGAACAAGTGCAATCAATGGGCTTGTTTTTAGCCGTCAAATTTTATTGCTAAATTTTCCCGAAAATCTCACCGCACCTTTACAAAAGCGTTTAGCCGAATTAATTGGCTTATTAAATCAAGACGTGTTGCTTATTCTACAAACAGCAAAGCTCACCAAACCAATGGAAAAGCAAGATTGGTTTGTGCAGGCCAATCAGTTTGATGCGCAATTTTCTATTGTCAATTGTCAGACACCAAATATTGAACAGCTACCCCGTTGGATTGTAGGGCGCAGCAAAGCCTTAGAGATTTTTGTTGAGCCAGAAGCAATCCAGCTTTTGTGTTACAGCTACGAAAATAATCTTCTTGCCTTAAAGCAAACCTTACAACTGCTCGCCTTGCTTTATCCCAAGGATAAAATCACCTTATCGCGCCTGCAAACCGTGGTGGAGCAATCTTCCGTATTTACCGTGTTCCAATGGGTAGATGCCTTGCTTGAGGGCAAAAGCCAGCGTGCCAGACGGATTCTAACTGGATTGCGCGGAGAAGAAATCCAGCCTGTGATTTTATTGCGCACCTTACAACGCGAGCTAATCACCCTGCTGACACTGACTCAACCACAACAAGGAATGAGTAATATTGATCAACTGCTTTCTACCGCGAAATTGCGTGAGCAGTTTGATCAACTCAAAATTTGGCAATCACGCCGCCCGCTTTTTCTGCAAGCGATCCAACGCTTAACTTATCGCAAATTGTATAAAATCATTCAACAGCTCGCTGAATTAGAACGTATAGTAAAACTTGAATTTAGTGATGATGTGTGGGAAAAATTGGCCGATTTATCTGTGCAGATTTGTCATTAAATTTTTAGCTTTAGTCAGCGTTTTTAAGAAAGTGTCGCTATCTTAAAATCTGATGAATTTTCACTTAATTAGCTGATTTTTCTAGTTTATTTCTATCTTGGTTAGAATTTTTTGTAGGCACTCAGCAAAACCTTGTGGATTTTCTTGATGGGCATTGTGCCCAGCGTTCGGGATTAAATGTAAGTTCAGTTCGTTTTCCACCGCCATTTGGTGGAATTTGCTATCGTTTTCACCGCACAGATAAAAAATTGGCAAGGAATTTGACCGCACTTGTGGGCGAAAATCAGGTTGTTTGGCAAGGGAGGTGGCTTTGAGCATTTGGGCGATATTCTCACCACAATTAGCTTGGCGAAGTTGAATTAAAGCTTGGCGTTGCTCAGCGGTTAAGTGAGAAAAAACGTGTTGTTGGTACCAATCTTCTAACACTTGATGCGCAGGCTGAGTGGCAAAGCGGTCTGCCCAATCACAATCATTTTGCCAGCGCTGTTGGCGTTCTTGCTCACAGGTTAGCCCTAAATTTGCGCCTTCTAAAATCAGCCCTTGTAAATTGCCTTTTTCACTTCTGCTTGCAAAGCATAGTAAAGGGCAAGCCGTCCGCCGAGGGAATAACCGATTAAAAAATAAGGCTGATTTTGCACCGCACTTTGAATTTGCGCACTTAAGATTTCAGCACTTTGAGCAAAATCTTTGGCTGCAAGCTGTTTGTTTTCGCCGTGAAAAGGAAGATCAAGAGCAACGCAAGGAAAGTGCGGTAGTTTTTCGATGATTTTTTGCCAATCGGCTTTTGTGCCAAGTAACCCGTGCAGAAAAACCAGATGCGGACGTTGCGTTGCCATTTTGTTATTGAGATCTTATGCGCCAATCACCGCGTGACTAATTTGTTCAATCAGGCGTTTATAAATATTGCTGCCATCACTGTTGTTTACCTTAATTTCAATCAAGGTGGCTTCACGGCGGAAATAAGCCTGTTTCAGTACCGAGCTTAAATCGGCCCAAGTGTAAGGGCGCGCATATTTGAGATCAAACATTGATGCTGCGTGAGAAAATTCCAAATTATGTGGCATACGATAGAATTTATCTTTCATTTCCGCATCCACAGGCAGCATATCGAAAATTGCGCCGCCGTTATTGTTGATAACAAAAATAATGGTTGGCTGGTTCACCTTTTTAAGCAACGCTAAGGAATTGAGATCGTATAGAGCAGAAGTATCCCCTAACATCGCAACCACAGGCTGATTTGAGCCTAGACTTAACCCTGCAGCGGTGGCGAGCAAGCCGTCAATGCCACTTGCGCCACGGTTGGTGTAAACAGGGTAGCCTTCGGGCAGTTTGGTGAGTGCATCAACCAAGCGCACAAATAGGCTGTTGCCTAAAAAGAGCAGACCATTGTTCGGCAATAAACGCTCCAAATGATGGGCTAAAGAGGCTTCATTCAAATTGCCCCCCACTTGCTGTTCCACAAAGCTTGCGCAGAACTTGGCAAGGGCGATTGGCTCAAGTAGCCAAGGTTTTTGGCGCAACGGTGGGTGAGCGCGTAACCAATGGTGAATTTTGCCATTAAAACGAGTGTGCACGTGATGGTTTGGATCAACTGAATTATCGGACGGTTCAACAATCCAATATTCCCCTTTAAACGCCGCCATAAATTGATTAATGCGCTTGCTGATAAAATGCGAACCAAATTGCAACACAATATCTGCTTCCAGCAGTTTTTGTTAACCGTTTGATTTGCCAGCCAAATATCGGCATAAGGCAAGGTTGGCTCAACACCCGATTGAATATCGGTGAGCATAATCCAGCCTTGGGTTTCAGCCCAAGTGCGAATGCCCATAGATTGCTCTGGTGGTAGTTTACCGACCAAGATGATCCCACGTTTCGTGCGCCAATGATCCCAATGCTCGTGCATTACCACTTCTCGTTGTGGTGCTTGATGATTATGCCACGGCTTATTTTGGCTTAGCCAACGTTGAATTGGCGTAAGCCAAGAATGTTGATCTATCTGATCTGCATTGGCTTCATACAATGGCTCCGCAAATGGCACATTAATATGCACCACACCAGCGTGCTGGCTTTGGCGATAACAAGCCTGTTCCACAATCGAAATCAACCAATTTGGCGTGTAATCTTGGCTAGGGCGCGGTAAGTCCACCGTTGCCACAGGATAATCGGCAAAAATATTGTGCTGTAAAATCGCTTGATTTGCACCGCACTCTAATAATTCTGGCGGGCGATCAGCGCTTAATACAATGAGATTAACCCCACTTTGGCGTGCTTCAATCACCGCAGGGTAAAGATTTGCCACCGCAGTGCCAGAAGTAACAATAATCGCCACGGGGTTTTTATGTGCTTTGGCTAAACCAAGGGCGAGAAAGCCCAAACCACGCTCATCAAAATGAGTATGGCATTTGGCTTTGCCACCTTGTTCAAGGCGTGCCGCTTCTAACGTGAGTGGAGTAGAACGAGAACCGGGGGCAATGCAAAAATGGCTGACACCTTGGCGCACAAGGGTTTCCAAGATCACTTTTGACCAACAACGATTAAATACACTCACTGACATAGGGTTCTCCGTTTATTTTGTCCGTTCTTTTTATTCTTGTAATAAAGAAATTAATCCTAAGGCTTTACGCTCAATTTCTTGCCATTCTAACAAGGGAATAGAGCCTTCAACAATCCCTGCACCGGCAAAAACGCGAATTTGTTCTTGCTCAATGAATGCAGAGCGAATGGCAACGCAAAATTCAGCCCATTCTTTTTGCATTACGCCCAATGTCCCTGCATACCAACGGCGATCAAAGGTTTCCGTTTGGCGTAAAAAAGCAAGCGCCTCGTTGCGCCCTAAGCCTGCCACAGCCGCGGTGGGGTGAATGGCGTTTAAGAAAATATCATCGCCATATTCCGGGGAAATTTGCGCTGAAATTTGGCGTCTTAAATGCTGTACCTGACGCAAGGTTTTTAAACCCAAAGGGGACACCGTAATGTGTTGGCTATAAGGGGCAAGATGTTGTTTAATATCATCAACAACTAATTGATTTTCATAAATATTCTTTTCATCTTGCAACAACCATTGCGCTTGTTGTTCGGTTTCTTGTGCATTTTCACCCACTAACGCTGTGCCAGCTAAGGCTTCAGTTTGCAGCTGTGAATCTTGCCGCTGATACAGGCGTTCAGGGCTGGAGCCAATAAAAATACATTCTTCCGTTTCGGCAAAAAGAAAATGATAGCAACCGAAATTATAGCGTTCACTTTCGCCCAAAAAATCATAGGCGTTCAGTTTGCCTTCTGATTGGAAAAGGGTTTCATTGGCCAATACGATCTTATTCAGCACGCCTTGTTTAATGTGCTGTAAACCTTTTTCCACCCATTCGCACCATTCATTTTGTTCTGCCCGTTTTTTCCAAAATGAATGGATTGTTGAATTGGGCAAAGTGCGGTGCTTTTTTCAAAGGTTTTTAATGCGTTTAAACAGGCTTGGCGTTCTTGCCTCAATATCTTTTGTTTGATCGATAAATAACTGAATGTTTAACTTATTTTCTTGCTGTTGCAAATACAGACGCGGCAAGAAAAATTGGCTTTCGCCATAAAATTGCACGCCACCCAATAAAGGATAACCGCTTTGTTGCATAAAGGCTTGTGCCTGATTTAATTGCGAAAAGCCGCGCACTTGCCCGACAGCCGTCACAACTTGGGGGCTATCGCGGAAATTCAAGTAAAACTGCGGATAGGTTTTTTGCCCTTTTAACCAGCTTAATAAATTGAGATCGGTTTCAATTTCTGCCTGCACGCAAGCGATCCCTTGTTGCGTAGGCAGTGCAGGGGAAATTCTCTCGATCAGCTGTTGTTTAATTGATTGCAAATTATCCATTTAAAAAGCGTTGTTTTTGGCAAAAAAATCAGTTAAAAATAAGGGCTAATTCTACCGCACTTTGGCAGAATTTTTTATAAAATCTTTTCATCTTTGCAAAATAAGCGTAAAGTGCGGTGAGAAATACGCCGATTTTTATCGGCAATTTTTTACCCCAATGATAGCAGCGCGCAACATTATTGATATGGCAACCAAAAGGATAATAACAATGACAAAATTTCCTAAATCAAGCAAGTTAGAACACGTTTGTTACGATATTCGTGGGCCAGTGCATAAAGAAGCACTGCGTTTGGAAGAAGATGGACATAAAATCTTAAAATTAAATATCGGCAACCCCGCGCCTTTTGGTTTTGAAGCGCCAGATGAAATTTTGGTGGATATTTTGCGTAATCTGCCCTCGGCACAAGGCTATTGCGATTCCAAAGGTTTATATTCTGCGCGCAAAGCCATTGTGCAATATTACCAGTCAAAAGGGATTCACGGCTCGAATGTGAATGATGTGTATATCGGCAACGGTGTGTCTGAGCTAATAATGATGTCAATGCAAGCCTTGCTGAATAATGATGATGAAGTGTTGATCCCAATGCCAGATTATCCATTATGGACGGCAGCGGCCACTCTTGCAGGTGGAAAAGCGGTGCATTATTTATGCGATGAACAGGCAGATTGGTTTCCTGATTTAGAGGATATTAAAAGCAAAATCACTTCGCGCACCAAAGCCATTGTGATTATCAACCCGAATAACCCAACGGGCGCAGTGTATAGCAAAGATTTATTACAAGGCATTGTGGATATTGCTCGTGAACATAATTTAATTATTTTTGCCGATGAAATTTACGACAAAATTTTGTATGACGATGCGGTTCATCATCATATTGCTGCCCTTGCGCCGGATTTATTAACTATTACCTTTAATGGTCTGTCAAAATCTTATCGTGTGGCAGGTTTCCGTCAAGGCTGGATGATTTTAAACGGCCCGAAACATCAGGCAAAAGGTTATATTGAAGGCTTGGATATGCTGGCTTCAATGCGTTTATGTGCTAACCATCCAATGCAACACGCCATTCAAACCGCATTAGGCGGCTATCAAAGTATTAATGAATTTATTCTGCCAGGCGGGCGTTTATTAGAGCAACGCAATAAGGCTTATGAACTGATTAATCAAATCCCAGGGGTAAGTTGCGTTAAGCCAATGGGCGCGCTTTATATGTTCCCGAAAATTGATGTGAAAAAATTCAATATTTATGATGATGAAAAAATGGTGCTGGATTTATTACGTCAAGAGAAAGTGTTATTAGTCCACGGACGCGGTTTTAACTGGCATTCCCCAGATCACTTCCGCATTGTTACCTTGCCTTATGTGAATCAAATTGAAGATGCACTTTCTAAGTTAGGGCGTTTTTTAGCTAATTATCGTCAGTAATATATGAATTTTAACGCCAGTGAGTACTGGCGTTTTTATGTTTTCGCTGTTTAAATTTTCCTTCCAATATTTTTAAATTTCTCTACAAAAGCAGCAATCCTTTTAAAGACAGCTTGTTTTTCGTTCTATATTGCGGATTTAAAGGGCTAAGTTTTGGTAGCGCTTCATTTAGTGCTGTACCATTTTCACTTGCATAGCCACGTTTTAAAGAGGTTGAAATATAGCGTTTTGCAGCTTCTTCATTAAGTTTTTTCATTCTTAATGAGTTCATTCGCTTCTTTTTCTTGTTCTAATTGGGCAAATTTATAAAAGGATTCTATAACTTCAACTCTATCAGGAATGCTATTAAGATCAGTTTGCTGAATAAAGTCAATAATTAAACTTCTTTGGCTCGATGTCCTACACTGGAACGAATAATTCTGCGTGCTTCTTTAATTAAATCAGGTTTATTATCGGTTTTCTTATTTTCATTAAAATTAATTCTAAAATATAATCTAAATTAATTTCTTGTGATTTTAATAGATCAACCTCGAAAACATCACTCCAATCAATATTTAATCTTTCTTGACTATTCCCATCAGTCTGTTGGCGCTTCCAATCACGAATATCATTATAAGTAGAAAGATAGTCTTGACGGATTTTCTCAGGCAGAACAATAGGATATGTTACATATTCACCATTTTCCTCATTAATTTGATTTCCAGAATTACTACTATCTGTGATTGCATTATATTCATCATAATTTCTTAGAATATTATCAATATGCAAATACTCACCAAATAATTTCGCAAAGGCTTTCTTATCTGATTCTTTTTCTATAGCAGTTGGAGCAGGAAATCTCGTTTGCAACTCTTTAACAATTTCTTTATATCCTCGAACTCGCTCACCCGCATCATTCACATAACCATTCATATAATCCTGATAACTACGTTCTAGCACCACATTTGCGGTATTAGTATTAGCATTGCCAAAAAGAGTAATGGCATCAATAGTGGCTTGTTCTAAATCACGGAAAGTCACAATATTGCCAAAGGTTTTAGTGCGGTTAAAAATGCGGTTGGTGCGTGAATAGGCTTGAATCAGCCCGTGATAACGCAGGTTTTTATCTACAAATAGGGTATTTAAGGTTGGCGCATCAAAACCCGTTAAAAACATGCTCACTACAATCAGCAGATCAATTTCTTGATTTTTGACCCGTTTGGCAAGGTCACGGTAATAGTTTTGAAATTCCTTGCTGTCTACACCGTAATTGGTTTGGAACATAGCATTATAGTCGCCAATAGCTGCCTGCAAAAATTCTTTGGCAGAGCTGTTCATCGCCGTGGGTTCAAAGTTTTCATCTTCAATATCGCCAATGGCATCTTGCGCTTCATTGGGCGCAAAAGAAAAGATGGTGGCAATTTTTAGCGGATTTTCTACCGCACTTTGTAACTGCTTAAAAATCTCATAATAATGTTTGGCGGCCTCCACACTGCTTACGGCAAACATCGCATTAAAGCCCTTGCCTGAGGCATTGAGGCGGTGGGTTTTTTGTTTAAAGTGTTTCAAGACATAACGAGCAATTTCTTTTAAGCGCTCAGGGTGCAGAAGGGCTTGTTTGTTTTCAAGAGCGGAGAGTTCTTTAAGATCTTGCTCTTGCTCCACAGCTCTAAATTTAGGGCGGACATCGTTATAATCCACTTTAAATTTCAGCACTTTCTCATCACGAATGGCATCGGTGATGACATAAGAATGCAATTTACTACCAAAAACGCTTTGCGTGCTTTCTGCACCTAAGGCATTTCCTTTTTTTACTAATACACCGTTGTCATATTCATCAGGAAAAATCGGCGTACCGGTGAAACCAAACTGGCAGAATTTTTTAAATTTCTTTTTAAGATTTTTCTGTGCTTCACCAAACTGTGAACGGTGACATTCATCAAAAATAAACACCACAGGCTGCCCGTAAATCGGCAAGTTGTCTTCTGATTTCATCAGATTGTTGAGCTTTTGAATGGTGGTCACGATGATTTTATTATCATCTTTTTCAATATTGCGTTTTAAGCCAGCGGTGCTGTCGGAACCATTGACGCTATCGGGCGAAAAACGCTGATATTCCTTCATGGTTTGATAGTCCAAATCTTTTCTATCCACCACAAAGAACACTTTGCTAATAAAATCTAATTCCGTGGCAAGGCGTGCGGCTTTAAAACTGGTGAGGGTTTTGCCCGAGCCTGTGGTGTGCCAAATAAAACCGCCGCTTTCGGGCTTGCTCCAGTTGTTGCCTAGATGCGTGCTGTGGATTTTCCACAAAATACGTTCGGTGGCAGCAATCTGATAAGGCCGCATAATCAAAAGCGTATTGCTAATATCAAAAACGGAATAATGCAACAGCACATTGAGCAGGGTATTTTTTTGGAAAAAAGTAGCGGTAAAATCTTTTAAATCTTTAATCAGTTCATTATCGGACTGTGCCCAATTCATCGTAAAATCAAAGCTGTTTTTATCGCGCTTGGTGGTGTTGGCAAAGTAGCGCGTATCGGTGCCGTTGGAAATAACGAAAATCTGCAAATATTTAAACAGGGAATTTTCTGTATTAAAGCTCTCTTTGCTGTAACGATGCACTTGATTGAACGCCTCGCGAATCGCCACCCCGCGTTTTTTTAGCTCAATTTGCACCAGTGGCAAGCCATTCACCAGCATCGTTACATCATAGCGGTTGGCGTGCGTGCCTGTTTGCTCAAACTGTTGGATCACCTGCAAGCGGTTGCGCTGAATGTTCTTTTTATCCACTAGATAAATGTTCTGGATTCGCCCATCATCAAACACGAAATCATAAATATAATCGTGGTGAATTTTTCGGGTTTTATCAATAAGGGTTTCAGCAGGTGGATCAAGATACTCCGCCACAAAACGCACCCATTCTTCATCACTGAAACGCACTTCATTAAGCCGTTGTAGTTGCTCGCGCACATTTGCCAAAAGTTTGTCATTGGTGGTGAGGTCTTGGCGAAATTCATAGCCTTGCTGCACGAGGTCGGCGATAAATTCACGCTCCAAATCCGCCTCGCTTTGGTAGTGGCTGGGCTGTTCGATTTTTTCGTATTCATCAAGGATAATGAATTTCGGGGTTTCGGCGATGGGGGGTGGTTTCTGTTTGCATAATTTAACGTTTCCAGTATTGTTCAAAATGTTTTAAGGAATGATTTTTCTTAAAACATTCTTTCATTAATATTAAGATATCTTCTTTGTTTTTCCATTTAACTCTGCTTCAAGATCGTCTATAGCATGTGAGTTCACATCAAATAGTTTTTTTGCTCCAGAGATATCTGAATAGAATTCAGTCAAGCTAAATCCGTTAAATTTAGTATAAGTCTCAATAATTCTTCTGATTGGGTTTAATATCATGGTTTCTTTAATATCATCGTTTAGAAATAACACCTCCAACTCCAACCAAAGAGATTCATAATTAGTTTTAAAATCATCTTGCTTACTTTCTATATGCTTAATTTGTACTTTTCTATCTAATTTTTCTAGCCTAATAAAGTTATTTTTAGAGTAACTTTCCCTTTTATTATCAAATCCATATTTTACATTTAAGTAAAAATGAGCGTTATGTGTTAGTATAATTAATTTATTTTCTCCATTGAGTTTTTGGGCTAACCTTTGTAAGGTCTCAATAATTACATACTGAAATGTATCGTCATTAGAGTTCATTGGGTCGTCAAAAATAATACATTTTTTGTTATCAGCTTCTGCTAATTTCTCAATAAAGTAAAGAAAAGCAAGGATATTTTTCTCTCCAGTAGAAAGTTCATCAACATTGCGTTCTTGATTAGTCAGTAGACATTTGATCTTATATTCATTGCCATCTTCTTGATGAACAAGTTCAAAAGAAGCATGTGAAGCCAGTTTTTTATAACTTTCCTAACTAAAATTTTTTCATTGCGAGTGCTAGCTTGAAGAGCAGTAATTTTTTTCTTAAATACTTCAATATGTTCTTGTAGCTTTCTTATTTTATCCTTTTCTTTTTCAAAATCTTGTTTTACTTTATCAAAGTTTTTGTCTATTTTCAAACTCATTACATTCAACTTCATAATGAAAATCATCAAGATGCTCTTTTACTGCATGATAACGTAGTTTTTTCTAGCTTCCTCTTGTTCCTCTTGTAGGTTATTATTATTATTTTTATTGACCAATTCATTATATTCTTGAATGCAATGATTAATATCATTAGGAATCGCTAAGGATAATTCATTGCTTGGAGAGAATAAACTATCCTTCTTTTAGTCAATTCTAATATTAAGCTATCTATAAATCTCAGAGTATCTGTTTTGAGTTTATTAATTTTATTAGATACTATCTCTACCTTATTTGAGTGCAAGGAATAGAATTCATTTGTGTTTATTTTGATATTATCATATGCTGATTTTACTTGTTCTAAGTATTTTATTTTCTTTGAATAGTATCTTGAATCTCTTTGAATTTGTTTACAGAAAAGTATGTATCAAGCTCTTGCCATATATCTTCTTGAACTATCCCATTACAAAAAGCACAGTGATCACCTGCTTTATGTATTTTTAATCCTTGCTCTGCAAAAATTTTTTTTGAATTCAGTGTCCAGTCTATGTATGATTTTTGCTTCTTCTATTTTGCTTGACAAAATACTATTAACGTCTGACAAAATTTTTTCTAAATCACAACATGGTGCTTCAATTTTTTTTGCTTTTTTAAGTTCTGACCTAAGTAGTGCGTTAAGTTCTTGGATTTCATCGGTGGACAAGGACTTAGCATTTTGAATATCTAATTTAAAGCTATTAATATCGTAAGTTGTTGGAGCAATTCTTCTAATATCATCTTTAATCGTTTTGGCTGAGTTTCTGCAAAAATTATCAATTTTCCCCCGCTGTTCTTTTACTTTATTTTCTTTCTCATTGTATTGAGAGCATAGGTTTTCAGGCTGCTTTTCTGATTTAGTAATATTTTCATTAATCTCTTCAATCTGTTCTTCTATCTTTTTAATTTCAAGCTCATTTTCTTTAATTTCTTTATCAATATTGGCATTTTCTTCACCGAGAATAACTGTTTCTAGTCTCTTATTTTCACTAACAACCCCTTCAAATCCATCAAATATTCTTACATCGTACCCTGAGTCATGTTGTTCTTTGATTAGTGAAGCAATGGTTGATTTACCACATCCATTTTTCCCAAAGACAAAATTAATTTTTTAATCAAATTGGATCTCTTCATCTTCAAAAAATGCTTTTGAAGTTAAGTTTATTTTCATAATGACACCTGTATAATATTAATTATCAAATCCAAGCAACAAATCCCGATAATAGGCATACTGCTTCTGCCGTAGGGCGATTTCTTTGGGCAAACCCTCCGAAAGCGAATGCGCCAGCGTATGGAATTTATCTAAAATGCCCGCAATACGCTTTTGTTCCTCTATCGGGGGCAGGGGGATGGAAATTAAATTAATTGCTTTTAAACTTAATGTTTTTTGATTTCCTCCTCCGACATTTTTTTCAATAAATTCTTGGGCAGACTTAGAGGTCAAAAAATAATACATAAATTTAGAATTGATATGTGAGTGTATTACAACGGTATTTTGCCCCATACATACTGCATCATCGAGTGGAACAATACTAACATTACCATAAGACCCAACTCTTGACATAACTAAATCATATTTTTTAGGCGTGTATCTTTTAGTAAATTCCGCAAATACTTCTTCACTTACCTTAAAAGTCTCCTCAAGGTTTAAGAATCCTCCCTTAATATCTGTTACACGGCACATGCTTAAACCTTTATCGGCATAAACAGGCGTTTTATGTAAAGAATCTATTACGTCCGCCACCTCCCCCAGAACTATAAACAGCGTTATCAAAGTCTTCTATTGCCACTGCGGAAAATCCAATTTCATCAATTATCTCTGACGACGGAGTTATAAAAACATCTCCTGCTTTTATATCACAATCTTTAATTTTTTGCTCACTCGCTGTTACAACCATTGTAGGGGTTTCATTGGAAATATATTGATTATTGAAAACATCAACAAAGTTAAGAAGCCTTACTTCTCTCTCATTTTCTTTTTCTTTTTATCTACGCCCACATTGGCTATTTCACACATCTCCCCGAGGGTTTTCCATTCTACGGGGGCGCCTTGTAGTAGTTTTTCTAAGTAGTTCATAGCTGTTTCTTCTTCGTCTTTTGGGTTAATGTGTTAATGGCTTTCAGGTAGTCTTCTTCTACGGAGCTAAGGGTTTTTGCCTTGTATTTACGCAGTTCGGCTTTGGCTTTTTCTTGCGCTTGGGCAGAAGAGATTTTGCCAGCATTTTCCAGCACTTTTCTGCCGGTGGAGGACAAAATTGTATCCAGTTCGCGCAAGAAATCTTCCATACGCATTTCGTGCTCTTCTAGGGTGTTGAGTTCGGCTAGGTCAAAGTAGGCGGCAACGAGGTTGTTGAGGATTCTGAGTTCTTTTTCTTCCAAGAAGTTTTTGGCGATCATGGCTTCTGCCTGTGTGGGCTGCGCACCTTTAAAGTGGGTTAGGCCGGCAAAAGGTTTGTCGCTGTCTACACGGTAGTAGATGACTTCGCTGGCGGTATGTCCATGAGCAGCGTAGTGCAGTTTGTTTTGTACTGTTTGGAAAAACTGCTTGCTGATGTCGCTTTGCGGGTCGTAATCGGTGGCAGTGGCATAGAGATCCAGCACTTGGCGATACATCACTTTTTCGCTAGAGCGGATGTCTTTGATGCGTGCTAAAAGTTCTTTCCAATAGCTACCACCACCGAGGTTTTTCAGCCGTTCATCGTCCATAGTAAAGCCTTTGATGAGATATTCTTTAAGCCGCGTGGTAGCCCATTGGCGGAAGCGAGTTCCCTGCAAGGATTTCACCCGATAGCCTACGGAGATGATGACATCAAGGTTGTAGTAATTCACTTCATAATTTTTGCCATCGGCGGCAGTTGTTCGGAATTTCCGAACAACTGAATCTTTTCTAACTCATTCTCTGCAAAAATATTTTTAATATGTTCGCTAATGGTAGATTTAGCTTTGCCAAAAAGCTGTGCCATTTGGTCTAGGGTCAGCCAGACGGTTTCATCTTCTAGGGTTACTTTGATTTGTATACCGCCATCGGCCGCGGTGTATAAAATCATCTCGCTCATGCTTCTATCTCTTTGATGATTTGAGTAATCTCTCCACGTAGCTGGCTGATTTTGGCAACGGTGTCATCAATCTCAGCATTGAGCTGGTTGATGTCAATCACCTCGCGCGTGTCTTTCGCTTCCACATAGGTGCTAACGGAAAGGTTGTAATCATTTTGCGCGATGGTGCTGTTGTCTACCATGGCAGAGAGATGCGGTACATCTTCTTTTTNNAAAAGTTCGATGATGTGGCGATATGATCATCGGTCAGCGCATTGTTGTTGGTTCTTTTTTGAAAAATTCCTCACCGCTGGCGTTGATAAACTGGGTTTTAGTATCAGGTTTGTGCTTGGAAAGTACCAAAATATTCACCGCGATGGAAGTGCCAAAAAATAGGTTGGGCGGCAGCGCAATAATGGTTTCTACAAAGTTATTGTCTACCAAATATTGGCGGATTTTTTGCTCAGCACCGCCGCGGTAAAAAATCCCTGGGAAGCAAACAATGGCGGCACGGCCTCTAGCTGAAAGATAGTACAAGGCGTGCAGCACAAAGGCAAAGTCAGCTTTGGATTTTGGCGCAAGCACGCCAGAGGGAGCAAAACGCTCGTCGTTAATCAAGGTGGGATCATCTGAACTAATCCAATTCACTGAATAGGGCGGATTGGAAACAATGGCATCAAAGGGTTTTTCATCGCCATATTTCGGGGCAAGAAGGGTATCACCCAACGAAATGTCAAATTTGTCGTAATTGATATTGTGCAGGAACATATTCATACGCGCCAAGTTGTAGGTGGTATGGTTGATTTCCCGCCCAAAAAATCCCTCTTGAATCAGGTGCTCGTCAAATTGCTTTTTAGCCTGTAAGAGCAAAGAACCCGAACCACAAGCAGGGTCATAAATTTTATTCACTTCTGTCTGTCCGTGCATCGCCAGCTGTGCAATGAGTTTAGAAACATTCTGCGGGGTGAAAAACTCACCGCCCGATTTGCCTGCATTGGCGGCGTAGTTGGAAATCAAAAATTCATAAGCATCGCCAAAGAGGTCAATATGATTATCCTCAAAATGGCCAAAATCCAAATCTGCCACGCCTTTAATCACGGCAGCAAGGCGTTTATTTTTATCTTCTACCGTGTTGCCCAGTCGGGAGCTGGTGACATCAAAATCAGCAAAAAGTCCTTTAATATCCCGCTCGGAATCGTACCCGTTAGCAGAGCTTTCAATGGCGTCAAAGATTTTTTTCAAATCCATATTTAGTTCAGAGTTGATGTGAGCATTTTTAGCGATATTGGTAAAAAGCTGTGAGGGATAGATGAAATAGCCTTTGGTTTTAATTGCATCATCTTTAATTTCTGGGGTGATGGCATCATCAGGAAAGCTGGCGTAATTTACATCAGGATCGCCACCTTCAATATAATGAGTAAAATTTTCGCTGATGAAACGGTAAAACAGTGTGCCTAAAACAAATTGTTTAAAATCCCAGCCATCTACGGCGCCACGGACTTCATTGGCGATTTGCCAGATTCTACGTTGTAATTCTGCACGTTGCTGAGTACTTGTCATTTGTGTTCTCCCAAGATTTGATGATATTTCTTCTAATTATGTTTTACTTACTGATTGTTTGTTAATAAATCTGTTACTCCCCAAAATCCGCCGGTAAATGATGCAACATTGCTTTCCAAATGCTGCTGCTGCGTTCGCGGTTTTCCGCTAGGCATTGAATGGCAAGTTCAACGTTGCCTTGTTCGCAGCTTTGGCGTAGGGCTTGGTAAAATTGCATAGTGAATTGGCGTGATTTGGCTTCAGAAAAGAATAACGATGCCACTTGGTGATAGAGATCTTTAAAGCTATTTAGAATTAAACCATAGACGGGTTTGTTAGCCACAAAGGTAAAAGAGCGGTATAAATTATAGTCAAATTCTGCGTAGGCTTGTGGGGTGTCGGCCAAGTGCGGTAGGTTTTCAAATAATTTTAATGAAGCGGCAGGATCGGTTTGAATGGCTTCTGGGATATAATGTTCCCCCATTCGAGTGCGCAAAGACACCACATTGGTGATGATCACAGGAATGGTGGATTTATCAAGCTGAATCAGCGTGCTGATAATGTTTGGCCCAGCGGTTTCCCATACGTTATTCACGCGGGTTGGTTTACCGTGTTGAATGCTTAACCAGCCATCACGGGCAAGGCGTTGCAACACTTCTCGCAATGTCGTTCTGGTTACCCCGATTTTTTCTGCTAATTCCCGTTCTGCTGGTAGATCAGAACCTGGTGGAAAATGGTTATTCCAAATGCTTTTTACAATATATTCCTCAGCTAATCCCGCTGGGCTTTGGGCTTTAAGAAGCGACTGATGATTATTCATACTTTTGCGCAATTATTTGTTGAAAAATTTGTGATATAGATAACAAAATAGAGATTTGTTATTATCCTTGAAAGGTGGATATATTACAATTAGCACAGTTATATTTTTCGTTTTAAAGTAAAGGTCGTAATATGAACTATTCTCAAGCATTTCTGAAAAATTTTCTTGGTTCAAGTCCTGATTGGTACAAACTGGCAATAGTCGGATTTTTAGTTTTAAATCCGATTTTGTTTTTTTGTGTTAGCCCATTTATTGCGGGCTGGGTGTTGGTTGCGGAGTTTATTTTAACGCTTGCAATGGCGTTGAAATGTTATCCATTACAACCCGGCGGGCTGTTAGCCATTGAAGCGGTGATGATTGGAATGACTCACCCCGAACACGTTAAAGAAGAAATTATGGCAAATTTTGAAGTGATTTTGCTGTTAATGTTTATGGTGGCGGGCATTTATTTTATGAAACAGCTGCTCCTTTTCATTTTTACCAAGCTGTTACTCAACATTCGTTCTAAATTGGTGTTATCCCTTTCATTTAGCTTAAGTGCGGCATTTCTTTCCGCATTTTTAGATGCCTTAACCGTGGTGGCGGTGATTATTAGCGTGGGAATGGGATTTTACGGTGTGTATCATAAAGTGGCATCAGGCAAACAATTCGATGATTCTGATGATATTAATGATGACAAACACATTGGCAATAGCCGTGAAACCTTGGAAGAATTTCGTGCCTTTTTGCGTAGCTTAATGATGCACGCAGCCGTGGGGACGGCATTAGGCGGCGTGATGACAATGGTCGGTGAGCCGCAAAATCTGATCATTGCTGAACAAGCAAAATGGGGCTTTGGCGAATTCTTTTTCCGTATGACGCCAGTTACCGTGCCAATTTTAATTTGTGGCGCATTAACTTGCCTTGTGGTGGAAAAATTCCGCTTATTTGGTTATGGTGCGAAACTTCCGCGTAAAGTGTGGGGCGTACTGGCTAAATTTGACCGCAACCGCCAGCTCAAAATGAACAATCAAGAACGCGTAAAATTGGTGATCCAAGCCTTAGTCGGCGTATGGTTAGTGGTTGGCTTGGCGTTCCATTTGGCTGCAGTCGGGCTAATTGGGCTAAGTGTCATTATTTTATGTACATCAGCTTGCGGTATTACCAGTGAACACGCGCTCGGTAAAGCCTTTGAAGAATCCTTGCCATTCACTGCATTGTTGGTGGTATTCTTCTCAGTGGTGGCGGTGATTGTGGATCAACACCTGTTTGCACCTATTATTGATCTTGTGCTTTCTGCTTCCGAAGATGTGCAATTAATGCTGTTCTATGTTTTCAATGGGGTGTTATCCGCGATTTCTGATAACGTATTTGTGGCAACGGTTTATATTAACGAAGCAAAAGCTGCATTAGAACAACAGATTATTTCGCCACATCAATTTGAATTAATTGCTGTCGCCATCAACACAGGGACAAACTTGCCATCGGTGGCAACGCCAAATGGGCAAGCGGCATTTTTATTCTTGCTGACTTCTTCACTTGCGCCGTTAATTCGTTTGTCTTATGGAAGAATGGTTTATATGGCGCTACCTTATACAATTGTGTTATCTTTAGTAGGGTTATTTGCGGTAGAATTTTTATTGCCAGCAATGACACAACTTTTAGCACAAATTGGATTAATTACGCCAGTATAAGAAGGATTCCCAATGCTGAAATATTTCAAACAGTTATCACTCAATCGTGGTGGTTGGTTGCTTTTATTGATCTCAACAATTGCGTTAGAAAGCACCGCACTTTATTTTCAACACGGAATGGGGTTGGCCCCTTGCGTAATGTGTATTTACGAACGAGTCGCCTTGTTTGGCATTACATTTTCAGCATTAATTGGCTTGCTTTATCCACGCGCATTAATTTTGCGTTTATTGGCATTATTGGTGGGCTTGGGTAGCGCAGTGAAAGGCTTATTGCTCGCCATTAAACACGTTGATTATCAGCTCAATCCGGCACCTTGGAATCAATGTTCTTATATGGCTGAATTTCCACAAACCTTGCCATTAGATCGCTGGTTGCCTTATGTATTTAATCCAACGGGATCTTGTGCGGAGATTAGCTGGTCTTTCCTAGGCTTCTCAATGGCACAATGGATTGTGGTGATTTTTGCCTTTTACAGTCTACTGTTGGCGGTTTTATTAATTAGCCAATTTAAACGGGTAGAGCAAAATCGTAATATTTTTAGGTAATTGGATTATAACTGAGGATTTTATATAAACATTGAATGATTGTAGTAAATAAGGGGCTGTACTAGATACTAGAGCAAACTTTCCTTAACGAATTGCTTTAAAGTTGAAATTTGAGATTTTATGTTACTATTGAAAACGCCATTCGTATTCCCTAAAATACAGTTCAAAATGCCTCTTTGGAATGCAATTAAACTTGTATAAATGACGTTTTGCTTGGTTCCAAAAATTCTCAATTCTGTTTATATGGTTATGATTTTCAGCAAAATGTGTGCTGTGGTTGAGGCGAGGACAGCTAAATTGACTTACATCAAGTACATCATAGCTAAGGTAGGTATCCGTGTAAATAATGCTATCTCGCGGATTTGTAATAACGTCGCTGGTTGAGTATTTTAGGTACAATAACGGTATAAACCTTGCCATTTCTCTTGAGAAGTCCAAAAAATACCACGACTCTTTCTGCAGCACAGCCTTGTTTGCTTTTGCGAGCACCGCCGAAATAGCTTTTATCGACTTTGATCTGCCCCTCAAACATTTCCAAATGTAGATTGGTTTGATAGATGAGTAAGCGTGATTGATGAAAGTAATAATCGGCTACATTTTTGTTTACATTGACTAACTCACTTGCTGTTCTCGTTGTAACACTCGCAACAAACAGTTCAATGAGTTTGTTTATGCTGACTGGGCGACTTTTTCTCATTGACCCATTCTAACATAAATGGAATTTTAGTCGTTATCTAGTACAGTCCCTTATATTTTTTAGTTATGTCAGAAACTTATTCTTCATTACGTTTACTTAATATACAAATCCTTCGCCGGTTACGCCATTATTTGCAACTTGCGGAGCAATATTTTCAACGTACTTTCCCAATGCCGACAGTGAGTTATCAACTGCGTGGGGTGAAAGCAGGCGTGGCATATTTGCAGAAAAATGAAATCCGTTTTAACCGCACTTTATTGTTGGAAAATCCTGACTATTTTTTGCAACAAATTGTTCCACACGAATTAGCTCATTTAATTGTTTATCAAATGTTTGGGCGAGTTGCGTCGCACGGCAAAGAATGGAAAGCGGTGATGGAAAACATTTTCCAGCAACCTGCGGAAATTTACCACAATTTAGATGTTAAAAGTGTGCAGGGGAAAACCTTTACTTACCGCTGCGGTTGCCGCACTCACGATCTTAGCGTACGCCGCCACAACAAAGTACAAA
>NZ_PQVI01000091.1 GCF_002921145.1 Avibacterium endocarditidis | reverse complement strand
ACAGCAAGAAGGTTTAATTCGATTTAGCGAAAAATAAGGAAAAAAATGACCGCACTTTTAATGACACAACTTTGGGATCAGGTTACGCACGCCTTGCAAGAAAACGATCCCGCGAAAAAATGTGAGCAAGTAAATGCCTTATATACCGAGCTTTTGCCTCGCATTGAGCAAGCTGAATTAGCGGACTTCCCAACAGTAAAAAAACGATCAAGAAATCGCTGCTTTTCCTGATAAGCCGAAGTTGGTCGCACCGCACGCCGTGCCAAAGCGTTCTTTTGCCACCGAAGAGGGCTATGCCGCTACTTTGCACGCCATTGCGCATATTGAATTTAATGCGATCAATTTAGGCTTAGATGCGGCTTGGCGATTTTCTCGTGAAGCAGAAAAAGAATTAGGCGAAGGATTAGCCTTTGCTCGTGATTGGTTGCGTGTTGCTTATGAAGAAAGCTCCCATTTTACTTTAGTAAACAATCATTTAAAAACCTTAGGCTATAAATATGGCGATTTTGAAGCGCACGCTGGATTATGGGAAATGGCACAAGCCACCGCACACGATATTTGGGAACGAATGGCGTTAGTGCCACGAGTTTTAGAAGCAAGGGGCTTAGACGCCACACCGGTAATGCAAGAAAAAATCGCACAGCGCAAAGATTTTGATGCAGTGAAAATTCTCGATATTATTTTGCGTGATGAAATCGGCCACGTTTCCATTGGCAATCATTGGTATCACGCTCTTTCCGCCAAACGAGGGCTGGACGCAATGCAATGTTTTAGCGATTTATTGCGTAAATATCGCATTGTTATTTTCAAAGGGGCAATCAACACCGATGCCCGTATCCAAGCTGGCTTCACCCAATTTGAACTGGATTGGATCTATGAAATTGAACAGACGCTAAAATCTCATATTAAGGCAGTGAAGGGATAAAATTTTCCCTTCTTCTCATAGGAAAGAAGGGAAAAATACTTATCTTACTCCCCCACTCTCGCCCTAATACGATCTGCAAACATTCCAATACTGACCGCAAAATAATTGGAGCGATTCCAATCAAGCAAGGTGCGGAAATTATTTGACACTAAGAAAGCGCGACCATTTTCACCATCTGGTTGCACAAGCCACAATGTTGTGTGAGAAAGTGCGGTGAGATTTTGTGTACTTTCTGAGTTGAACGATTTAAGTTCAACCCCCTGTGCTTGCCAATCTTGCAGTGAACGCGCTTTGTGCTTTTCAATGCCCGCTAAACTTGGGCTAATATACTGATTTAAACGCACTTCCACGCCCCACGGCAGTTTATCGTCCCAACCGACAGTATGTAAATAACGCGCGATAGACGCGAAAACATCATAGTTGTTTTTCCAAATATCTTTTTCGCCGTCACCATTACCGTCCGCCGCATAGCTCAAATAAGAACTTGGCATAAATTGCGTTTGCCCCATTGCGCCAGCCCAAGAACCTTTCATTTTATGGCGCTGGATATGGTCACGTTCTAACATTTTCATTGCAGCAATAAATTCTTTACTAAATAACGGCTCACGGCGGCCATCAAAGGCAAGGGTGGCTAATACAGAAAGCACATCATAATAACCTTGATAATAACCAAAACTGCTTTCCATTCCCCATAACGCCATTAAATATTCTTTTTGTACGCCAAATTTTTTACTCGCCTTTTCTAATTGCGGTAATTGTTCCCAATAACGTTGTTCGGCAACATTTACCTTATTTGTGGTCAGTACGCGATTAAGATAATTCGTTACCCCATTAGGATTGAATACTCTTGGTTCATTCGGGTTACGTTTTTTTATTTTCCCCGCTTGTTGTTTATCCAATGCCACTGCTTTAGGAATATATTGAATATTTTGTTGTGCATTTAGCACCGCACTTGAAACCCCTTGTCCAGCGGCTTTGGCTTTTAAAAATTGTACATAATCATCAAAATTATTTAATGTACGAGGTTTATTATATTGAGTATTTTCACTTATTGCCTTAATAGAATGACTACTTGAACAAGCAGATAATAAAACCGCAGAAATAATGAAGTAAAATTAATTTTTGTTAAACATTGGCTTTCCTTAAAATAAATAAAATATTATTTGCGTAAAACTTATAGATGATTTTTAATAATGAAACAGGTAATAAACGTGGTAAAACACGCAATAAAAATACGATAAATCCTGAAATCGTGGATTGTAATTTAACGTTGCGTTTGAGTTTAAATAAATTCCACTCACATTTTGCTTGCGCTAAGCCGCGGCGGCGAGAAACCATTCCATTGCCTACGCGAGCATAAACTAAAATATCAGGCAGATTCGCCACATTTTGCGGATATTTCGCCACCAAGTTTATCCATAAATAATAATCTTCCTGAATATCTTGATAACCCCCCAGCAGCGAGTACAGCAGATTTTTGATAAGCCACGGTCATATGATTGAAAGGACTGCGCGTTTTTGTGAACTCGACAATTTCTTTAGGTTGAGTTGGTACATTGCGATAACTCACAATCTCTTGCATATTCTCGCCAAATTCAGCAATTTGTCCGCCAAAGATGATGGTTTCAGGATTTTGCTTGATGAAATTTACTTGTTTTTCAAAACGTTGCGGATCGCAAATATCATCGGTATCCATACGGAAAACCCATTCGTTGGCACAATGCAACAATCCTTCATTTAACGCTTTGCCCAATCCTTGATTTACTGGCAGCTTCACTAATTTTAGCGGTAAAAATTCTGCAAAATTTTGCACCGCACTTTCTAATTCGGGCGTAACGGCACCGTCAAACACTAAGACAATTTCATCTGCGGGCAAGGTTTGCGCGCGCAAACTTTCTAAACATTCACGCAAGAATTGTGGATTTTCCTTAATATATAAGGACATTAAAACTGAAAACTTCATTAAATAAACCTTTTCAAATGAATAGCTAATTTTGGTGAAATAAAAATGATGATCGCAATAATCAGCAGTTTAATATTTTTGCTTAATTTAAACATTTTCCAATAATAAATTCCCGCTTTGCGTGATAAATTCATAATATACGGATAGGCGAGCATATAAAGTGAATTTAGGGCAAAGTTTTTATGTTGGATTGGTGTTTTCACATAATTCTTCTCAATAAAACTGATGGCTTGTTCAGTATTCGTTAAATTGGTTGAAACACTGGAGCGTTGAGTATGAAAAGTACATTCTGTTAAAGGCTGATCGACATAGAGCGATTTTAATTCAGATGATGAAATTACTTTTAATACAAATTCATAATCTTCTAAAGATTTTAATTGCGTTGAAAGCCCACCTAAAGCTAAAAAGAAAGATTTCTTAATCCCAATCATCGGCATTCCACCAATTTTATTGGCTAATAAAATATTATCTAATGTGAGATCTTTTTGTTGTGTAAAAGGGTGAGTAAAATAGCTAAAATTTTCATTTACCATTACACATTTTGCTGGGTGGTAAATAAAATTTACTTCAGGATTTTGCGTAATTTGCTGCGCTAAAATTTCACATTTCGACTTTTCAAAACGATCATCATCATCTAAAAATAACAGCCAATCTTGCGTTGCATTTCTTGCTCCAATATTACGGCTTTCCGCCGCACCTTGGTTTTGCTCATTACGAATAACGGTTACACGAAAAGGATAATCTTTTTCTACCACCACTTTTTCTTTCGAGCAATCATCAACAATAATGACTTCAAAATTATGCGCACTTTGTTGCGTTAAACTCGCTAATAACGCAGGGATTTCGGCTTGCCGATTATAAGATGGCACAATAATACTAAACATTTTGTTTTCCTTCTTTTCTAAATAAGAAGAGATTTTTCCCTTGTTGGCCAAATAAGGATAATAACATTAGCAATACTAGCATTATTCCAGGGAACGCATAAGTATCTGCTTTAATATTTAATACAGAAAGTATAAATAATGTGGATAAAATAAATAACCAACTTCCATTAAACCAATTTAATGCTATTTTACGCACAAAATAAGCAGTAAATAAAAACAAACTGATAAATAACCAATACCACCATAAAGTAATTGGCGTAAAAAACCGCTGTCGGTTAAGCCATAATATTTTCCATTTGGCATAATATATCGCCCATCACCCCATAATATTTGTTTTAATTCTGGGATAAATAAATGACGCTTCATTAATGTGTCTGTTGATGAACTACTTAATCCTTGATGATTAATCAAATTAATCAATGGTTCTAATGCGTGGGCGACATAAGGATTTTTAGGATAATAAATGGCCAAACCTAAACATAGCAACCCAAACAAGCCTAAAGCAGGTAAGTATTTCCATTTAAAATAAATGGCGATACTAACGATTGAAAGTAATAAAAACGTTCTGCCTGAAATTAATCCAATACATAAAATTAAGAATAAATACACCGCACTTAATTGATTATGTGCTTTGTTGTAAGCTAATAAAAAGTGTAATAAAAGAATGTAAAAAGCACTTAATTGAAAGAATGCTGATGACGTAATATTATATAAACGATACTCTTGGTCTGAACCATAAAAACGTGGCAATACAATATTGGTTGAAAGGGCAAGTTCTGCCATAAAGCCAACGCCCATTAATGCGGTTATGCCAACAATCCATTGAACAATAATACCAATTTTAAATCTCGAATAAGCAGTGCTTTTCCATTGTTATTCAAATAAAAAATATTATAAATTCCAATGGCAAAATAAACCAAAATTAAGGTTTTACTATATTGCAATAATACAGAATAATCTTGCGTGTGGTGTGCCAACATTGGAATTGCACTTAACACAATCAAGGCGATAATTGCGATTAGGCTATCTAACGGGATAAAAATACCTTGTGGGCGTTGTTTTTTACTACTTGATAAGCTAAGCAAATGAGCGAAATAGCCCCAACAAAAAATGCCATTCGGAAAAAATGGAATAGCCAAGGATCGTAAAGATACAATAAATTGACCAATGCAGACATTATTTTCCACCTTTTAGGTTACGCTTTATGGCAAGTAATTTTTTAATGGGTATTTAATTAATTTTTGCCAAAAATGATGTGTTATGCTGCCACGCACATTTTCTAAATTGCTCATTAATTTTGGATTTTCAATTGCCAATAAAGGGCGAACCACTTGCGTATCTAAAGCAAATTTATTTCCAAATAAAATATAATCATCTGCCAGCCAATAAGGTTTTTCTTCGGCTAAAAAGGCTTTTACCGCAGATTTTTTAATTAAATAGGCTACCGTGCCAGCAAAATAGTTACGATAAGGATAGGCATAGCAAAATGACGATCCCGTAATCTTATTGCGTAAAAATGAAAAGGTTGTTGGATAGTTAATTTCTAATTCAGAATGATTAAAATCATCAATTTTAGACTGGCCAATAAGAATAATATCTGCCTGAATATTTTCTTTGAGTAAACAATCTAAATGATGTTGAAAATCTTGATTAAACAACGCATCATCTTCACAAATTAAACAATATTCATCGTCTTGAATATTTTCATCATTGGCAATTAAACGATATACAGCTAAATGGCTTAATGTACAGCCAATTTCACCTTTGGTAACCTTTCGCCCATAACGCTGCGAAAACTTTTCTTGATCATAAAGAGCGGTGAGATTTTCTGGCGTTTCTTGCATCGTATTAATTGCACTAAACAACGTGAAATCTTGGGTATTTGGCTGAGCAAAAAAGAGTTCTCGGCGTTGATGATCTTTATCTAAAGAAATAAGAAATTTTTTCATTTTATCCAACTTAAATTAGTTATTCGTCTTTATAGGGAATTTATAATAGTAAATGAGTGAAATCATTAATCTCACTAAACTTGCCCCTATTAACGCATAGGCCACTCCATACAATCCGTGATTTTTGAAAGCAAAAAACAATCCGACCAAAACAAGAATAGAAATAATCTGGCGTGTAAATAATAATACTTGCTTACCTAAAATCAGCATATTTTGTGATAATAACCAAGAAAGCCCTGCTAATAATGAATTAATAATAAACCACAATAATACTGGGGCAACTTCAATATAAGCATTACCAAAAAATAAATGAATAACAGGTTCAGCTAAAAATGGCACAATTATCACCGCACTTATTCCCATTAAAAGAATAAGCCCTAGCACTGCACAAATACGATTTAGATTATTGAGTAAACCAGAATAATAATAATCCACCAGCATATTGATTATACGAGTGAGCAAGGCATCAAAGGCAATGCAAACCGTATATAAGCCTAAAGTATAGTTGCCCATTAACGCGACAATTAAAAAACGGTCTAGATTTACCGTTGTTGCGCCAAAGGTTTGTAGCAAGTTTTGTTTTAGCCAATTTTTGAAGAAATAATTTGGTACTATGCTTTTTATTTCTGCTTTCTGCTTAAACTGTTTTTCTATTTTGCTAAGGGCATAAAGTGCAAATAAAGCTTGTATGCAAGTTAAAATGGTTAAGAGCTGAACTACTTTTTCTAAATGTTGTTCACCAAAAAGGAAATAATAGCCGCCATATAACCCCACAGCTAAAATGGGTTGCTGTAAAGAAAGCAGGCGATAAACAGATAAATTAGCATCAATTTTACTTTTTCTAAAGTAATCGTAAAAATAGCCGTTAAAACAACATTTAAAATAAATAAATAATGAAATGAAGTAATATTAAATAATAAAAGCGAAAGGCTGGATACCAATACCGAAAATAATAAAAAAGCAGAAAAATAGTAACGCCAATAATGATATTGGTTATTTCGCATACAAAGAGCGAGAGAAAACCCAACGCCGCCAGTAGCAATGGTTACCACATAGGTTACGGACGTAATAAAAAGCTGCAACGCACCACGTTCTTCAACTGCAAGCAAACGAGCAAGCAAAAAGGAACTCACCATTGTGAGTCCCGTGGTTAAGAAAGTGGTAATCAACAGTTTTGCAAAGGATTTATTCTTCATAAACTTTCACAAAATCAAGACCTTGCGTCCATTGGCGATAATAGCCTAGGTTTTTACCATAGGAATTATCACACACGTCATTTGGGATTTCTAACAGACAAGAAAAAATATGTCCGTGCAATCGGCTTGTTATCACTAAATCATAGTGTTGGAAAATGCCTTTACAGCGTTCAATCACAGCCAAACTGTGGCGATACCATAAATGATTGACCACATTTTTTAACCAAGGCTGATGAAATTTATTCGCGACTTTCGCTAATCCACTACAAATACGTTCATAATATTTATCTTGTGTGGTGAGAATATCTTCCCAATCTTTTATTTCGGCATTCTCTGGTAATGTGGCTTGGATATTTTTT
>NZ_PQVI01000090.1 GCF_002921145.1 Avibacterium endocarditidis | reverse complement strand
TGCTGACGGATTTCAAAAAGAAAAAATCCGCGAAGAATTAAACCGCCGCCGCCAAAAAGCCATTGAGCAAGAAAAAGAACGGTTAAAGGATTAATAATGTTATTTTCTTTCATCAAAACTAAAATCAGCGCGCTAATGCGCAAACTTTTCATTAATCCCAAACTTCGTAATAGCTTGAAAAATAAGGGAATGAGCGTATTAGCCAGTAATTGCAATGGGGCATTTATGTTGCACGATTTAGGGCAACCATTCAATTCACCTTTTGTGAATTTATACCTTAAGCCACAAGATTTCATTCGTTATTTGCAACGCATTGAACACTATCAGCAACAACCGCTAAAATTTGTAGAAGATAACGATAAGCCCTACCCTGTGGCTTATTTAGATGATATAAAAATCCATTTTGTGCATTATGCCAATGCTCAACAAGCTCAAGAAAAATGGCAACAGCGTTCACAACGTATTGATTTCGATAATCTTTTTATCATTATGACCGATCGCGATGGCTGTACAGAACAAGATCTCAACGATTTTGATGCCTTGCCTTACAAAAACAAAGTGGTATTCACCCACAAACCTTATCCCGAAATTCGTTCTGCTTTTTATATTAAAGGCTTTGAACAACAAGATTGTGTCGGTGATCTTTTTGCTTATTCTGGCTGGCTTGGCAAACGCTATTATGATCAATTTGATTATCTGGCTTGGTTTAATCAGAATAAAAACGAGAAAATGTCATCACATTAAAGCAAAAATAAAGTGCGGTGGAATTTTTTGAAATTTTCCACCGCACTTATTAATTCAGCCATTACAACGCAATTTCATCAAGGCTACGCCCAAAACTCGGAATAAACACTTGAATAAAATAATTCATTTCTTCGCTGTGCCATTCTGCCATTAATTTTTCTAAACGCGTTTTTGCTGATGAAAATTCTTGATTCCCCTGCTCCAATTCAAACTTCGCTTTAATGTAAGCACAAAGCAGATCCGCTTGTTTTACAAGGTGTTTTTCTTCATCAGAAAACTGCTCGCTATGTAAATAAGGAGCAAAATCAGCTTGCAGTTCTTCAGGTAATAAACTCAATAAATGAAATTCCGCCGCACTTTCGATCTCTTTATAGGCTTGAGTAATGCTGTCATTAAAATATTTAATTGGCGTAGGCAAATCACCGGTAAAAATTTCTGAGCTATCGTGATACATTGCCATTACGGCAATGCGTTCAGGGTTCACCTGCCCTGAATAAAATTTATTTTTGATCACCGCTAGCATATGCGCCACAAATGCCACTTGCAGGCTGTGTTCGGCAAGATTTTCTTTTTCAATATTACGCATTAAAGACCAGCGTTGAATGAGTTTCAAACGATCCAAACAAGCAAAAAAATGGCTAGGTTGTAGAGATTGTAAAGACATTTAATTCACCGAATATTCCTCAATGGTTACAGGTAATGTAATTATTTTCCCTAAGCGTGAAATCACCATATTCACCCTGGTGTTTGGTCTGGTGTTGCTGATCACATTCATCATTTGCGCGGGCGATTCTGCTTTAATATCGCCAAATTGCAACATAATATCACCCGCTTGCAAGCCTGCTTTAGCCGCAGGGCTGTTTTCTCTCACACTGGTGATTTCAATGCCTTTGCTGCTCGCTTGCCCATCGCTAAACAATACGTCCGTTTGAATACCTAGGAAACCGCGGATCACGCGTCCATCGCGGATAATTTTTTTCATTACGTCATTGGCAAGATCAATGGGAATGGCGAAATTCAGCCCTTCGGCAATTTCATTGGCATTTTTACCAATACTCAGGGTGCTAATTCCCACTAATTCGCCAAGGGAATTTATCAGCGCGCCGCCAGAATTTCCGCGATTAATGGACGCATCTGTTTGGATAAAATTTTGTCGTCCAATGTAATCGCCTACAGCGTTGCGCCCTAAGGCACTGATAATGCCTTGCGAAACACTTTGTCCTAAATTATAAGGATTACCAATGGCCAGCACCACATCACCAACGTGCAATTTACGCTTGGTGTTAGGAATGGTCGGCAGGTTATCTGCACGGATTTTCAGCACAGCTAAATCGGTGAGATTATCAGAGCCAATTAAACTCGCTTCAAAAATTCGTCCATTTTGCATTGCCACCACAATTTGATCGGCATTTTGAATAACGTGTTTATTAGTGAGAATGTACCCCTCTTTCGCCATTATCACGCCTGAGCCAAGATTAGTGATCTGCGGTTGTCCACTCACTGAAGTGAAAGATTGACTATACACATTCACCACAGCAGGCGAGGCAAGCCGAACCGCATCTTTAAAAGAAAAGATTTCTTTTTGAAACAAAGGCTGACCTTGCTTCAGGGAAGGGCTAATCAACAAAATTGCCCCTGCGGCAAGTAAACCAATGATGATCGATTGGATAATCTTTCTTAACATTCTGATTCTCTTTGTATTTTTTGTTTTTTCTGGTTGTTGCTTTACTTTTGTTAAATTTGAACTTGGGTTAGTTTTTCGGCTGATAAATGAGCTTTAAATCCTCCCCCACTGGCGTTGCAGATTGCAGCTGCCATAAAGGGGCATCAGCCAATTTGTGTAAATGAGGCAAATGGCACAGTCCTTTGCCTGCATCGCCTAATAATTTCGGCGCAATATAAACGATTAATTCATCAACCAATTTTGCTTCAATCAACGCCCCCGCTAATTGTGCGCCCGCTTCAATCCATACGCTGTTAATCTGGCGTTCCGCCAGTTCGGTTAAAAGTGCGGTGAAAAAATCCGCACTTTTTTCAATCTGTATTGCTTGGCAAAAATCAGGGAAACCTTGCATATCTCTTGCACCAGAACTCACCAACCAAACTGGCGTAGGTTGTTGAAATAATTGACATTCTGGCGTTACGCGGTGTTGGCTATCTAAAATGATCCGCACAGGCTGACGCAGTTCACTATCAGGATATTGTTGCTGAACACTCAACGGAAGTTGCTCCCAACGTACATTTAACATAGGATTATCCATTAGCACCGTTTGGCTGGTAGAAAGAATTGCGCTAGCGGCCGCACGGTATTGCTGCACATCTTGGCGAGCCTGCTCTCCCGTGATCCATTTACTTTCCCCACTTGCCATTGCGGTGCGTCCATCAATGCTCATTGCCATTTTCAGTTGCACAAATGGGCGATTGCTACGCATTCTTTTTAGAAAACCTTGGTTGAGCAACTCTGCTTTTTCGGCCAATAATCCCACCGCAGTTTGCACGCCAGCTTGTTCGAGCATTTTCAATCCACGCCCTGCTACTTGCGGATTGGGATCGGTCATTGCGGCAATCACTTTCGCCACGCCTGCTTCAATTAATCCTTTGGCACAAGGTGGCGTGCGGCCAAAATGGGAACAAGGCTCAAGGGTAACGTAAGCCGTTGCACCACGCGCATTTTCCCCAGCTTCACGCAATGCCATTACTTCTGCGTGGGGCTGCCCTGCTTTTAGATGAAACCCCTTTCCGATCACCTTGCCGCCTTTTACCAAAACGCAGCCCACGGAAGGATTTGGCGTGGTGGTAAAACGCCCTTGGCTAGCAAGATCCAACGCCATTTGCATAAACTGCTGCTCTTGCTGGGTAAATTGTTGTGCATTTTGTTGCATATTAATCCTTCAGGCTCTCAATTTCTTTGGTAAATTGGTTGATGTCGTCAAAACTTAAATAAACGGAAGCAAAACGGATATAGGCCACTTTGTCTAATTTTTTTAGCTCATTCATAGCCAGCTGGCCGACAAAATGGCTTGGCACTTCACGTTCCCCTGTCGCGCGCAGTTGATGAATAATGCGGTTAATGGATTTTTCCACATCATCAGAACTCACTGGTCGTTTTTCTAAAGCGTGCTGAATACCACGGCGCAGTTTTTCTTCATCAAAGGGTTCACGGGATTGATCACTTTTAATAATTTTTGGGATCACTAATTCGGTAATTTCAAAGGTGGTAAAACGCTCGTGGCAATGGCCACATTCACGGCGGCGGCGAACCTGAAAGCCATCGGACACCAAACGGCTATCGATCACTTTGGTTTCTTCTGTTGAACAAAAAGGACAACGCATAAATCCTCCCAATCCCCTTTTAAATGGTATTTTCCATTTTAAGTGCTAAAACAGCGTAAAAATTCTTCTTATAAAGGCTTGGATTGTAGCAAAATTTCCCTTTTTTTACGATCTTTATAGGGCAAAAAATGATCTTACGCAGGTATTTTGCGACTTTTTGCCTTGCCTTATTGCCTTAGGCGAATTAATTTCCTACTATATCACTCAACTATTTTCATATTTGGAGAAATACAATGAAAAATGAATTAATTTGCTACAAAAAAATGCCTGTATGGAACAAAGACAGCCTGCCGAAAATGTTCCAAGAAAAACACAACACCAAAGTTGGCACTTGGGGCAAAATCACCGTGTTACAAGGCAAATTGAAGTTTTACGTTTTAACGGAAGACGGCGAAGTGGTGAGCGAACATATTTTCACCGCGCAAGATGATACGCCTTTTGTTGAACCTCAACTTTGGCACCGCGTGGAAGCGGCATCTGATGATCTGGAATGTTATTTAGAATTTTATTGCAAAAAAGAAGATTACTTCAGCAAAAAATACAATATGACGCCAACCCATTCTGAAGTGAAAAGTGCGGTAGAAATTATTCCCCCCTTGTAAAGTGCTGGATCTTGGCTGTGGACAAGGACGCAACTCGCTCTTTTTAAGCCTACTCGGCTACGATGTTACCGCTTGGGATCACAACGAAAACAGCCTTGCTTTCCTCACCAGCACGGCAGAAAAAGAAAATCTCAATATTCAGACCGCACTTTACAATATCAATGATGCCAATATTCAGGAAAATTACGATTTTATTCTTTCCACCGTGGTGTTTATGTTCCTTGACCGCAATGCCATTCCTGCCATTATTGAGAATATGCAAAATCACACAAACGCAGGCGGTTATAACTTGATTGTGGCGGCAATGAGTACTGATGATGTGCCTTGTCCAATGCCGTTTTCTTTCACTTTTAAAGAGGGCGAGCTGAAAAATTATTATCAAGATTGGGAATTGATTAAATACCAAGAAGAAATGGGCGAACTGCACAAAACCGATGAAAACGGTAATCGCATCAAAATGAAATTTGTAACAATGTTAGCGAAGAAAAAATCATAGGAAAGAAAAATAGCAAAGAAAATAAGTGCGGTGGAAAATGTTGAAATTTTTTACCGCACTTTTGTTTTTCGCTTTACTTTTCTCTTTCTCGCCAAAGAGCAAACAATGGGCTGTCTTGCATATTTTGCCACTGATCATAGGCGATCACTTTGCCCTGATCCAACAACACCACTTGTTGCGCTAAGCGTGCTAATTCTTCAAGGCTGTGAGTAACATATAAAATGGGAATAGCAATTTCTTGCGCGAGTTTATCCAAATAATCTAATAATTCTAATTTGCGCGGCAGATCAAGGGCGGAAAGCGGTTCGTCCATCAGCAAAATTTCAGGCTGGCTGAGCAACGCTCGTCCAATGGCAACACGCTGTTTTTCACCGCCTGATAAGGTGATCGGATAGCGTTTAAGCAAATGTTCAATCCCCAAAAGCTGCACAATGCGCATAAATTCTGCGCTATCTTTCTGCTTCATTCCATAGCACAAATTGCCTTTCACCGAATAATGGGGGAACAATCTGCCCTCTTGAAAAACATAGCCCACATTACGATGATTAGGCGGAAGATTAATCTGCTTTTGCGTATCGACTAACGCTCGTCCGTTCAAACGAATATAACCCTGATCAGGTTGCAACAAACCGCTGACTAAATTAATCAGCGTGGTTTTGCCCGAACCAGACAAGCCGAATAATGCCGTTACGCCTTGCGTGGGCAGCTGCAAATCCACCGCAAACGCCATTTTGCCTAATTGTTTGCGTACATTAATTTCTAACATTGGATTGTCCTAAGCGTTTTTGTGTGTATTTTGCTAACCATTCAGAAATGAGTAAGGAAATCAAGGCGATAGCAATGGCTATGAGACATAAACGCGCTGCGGCACTTTCTGCCCCTGGGGTTTCAATAAAGGAAAACATTGCAAGGGGAATGGTTTGCGTAACTTTTGGAATATTGGAAACAAAGGTGATGGTCGCACCAAATTCCCCTAGCGAACGCGCAAATCCCAGAATAACGCCTGCCAACACGCCGGGTAACGCAAGGGGCAAGGTGATGGTAAAAAAGGTTTTCAAGGCAGACGCTCCCAGGGTGCGCGCTGCTTGTTCGAGCTTGAAATCCACATTTTCAATCGCCAAGCGGATCGATCTCACCACTAATGGGAAAGACACAATGGCAGAGGCCAACGCCGCACCATACCAACTAAAACCAAAGCTAAAATCGAACCATTGCAATAAATAACGCCCGATAATGCCATTTCGCCCCATTGCAATTAACAATAAATACCCCACCACCACAGGCGGTAAAACCAAAGGCAAATGGATAATGCCGTTGAGCAACGATTTTCCCCAGAAATCTTTCCGTGCCAGCAGCCAAGCCACCAAGATCGCCCAAGGTAATCCTGCCAGCACGGACACTAACGCCACTTTCACACTCAAGGCGATGGCATTCAACTCAGCGGGGGAAAAATGAAAAAACATCTGCCAATCCATTTGCATTAAATCCTTTTATTTCACCGAAAAGCCAGCTTGAGTGAAGATTTGCTTCGCTTCGTCAGATGTTAAATAATCTAAAAAAGTTTGACTTTCTTGGTTATGATGCCCTGCTACAATCGTCGCAGGATATTCAATCGGGGCGTGAGAATTTGCAGGAAAAATTGCCACCACTTTCACTTTTTGGCTTGCCGCCGCATCGGTGCCATACACAATACCTAAGGGCGCTTCCCCTTGTTCCACCAAGGCCAATGCCGCACGCACATTATTGGCGCGCGCGAGTTTTTCTTCCACTGCCTGCCACTGATTTAGGCTGGTTAAGGCTTGTTGCGCATATTTCCCTGCGGGAACGTACGCAGGATCGCCCACGGCGAGATAACTCTCTTTTAAATTCGCTTGCCATTGCGGATTTTCTAGCTTCACACTTTCAATCTTGCTGTTTTTCGGCGCGATCATCACCAAGGTATTTTGCACTAAATTCACCCGCGTTTTGGGGTCAATCGCATTCTGCTCGGCTAAAAAATCCATCCATTTTTGATTGGCCGAAATAAAAATATCTGCCGGCGCACCCTGCGAGATTTGGCGTGCCAATACGGAAGAAGACGCAAAAGAAAAATCAATCTCTTCTTTAGGGTGAAGTTTGAGATAGCTCGCTTTCACTTGCTCTAGCGCATTGGTCATTGAGGCAGCAGCAAAGACGGTTAATTTCCCTTGTGCAGGCAAGGTGCATAAACTAGAAAGCACAACGAAAACAGCAATAAAAAAAGAGTTAGATTTCCGCACGGTTCATTTCCTTGAGACAGTAAGATTGGAATAAATTATATAACGTTCACAGAATAAAAGCGACAGGTAAAATCCGCCATCATCATAAAATGTCGCTATCCATTTACTACTAAGCAAAACAGTCCAATTTTTATTTAACTGAAAGCATTAACTTTTTATTGTATAATCCCACCATTCTTTGATTGTGATAAGTAATGTAATGAAACCTATATTTCTAGAACTGCGCCATTTAAAAACACTCTTAGCGCTGAAAGAAACAGGCAGTGTTTCGCTGGCGGCAAAGCGTGTGTATCTCACCCAATCAGCCCTTTCTCATCAAATTAAATTGTTGGAAGAGCAATACGGCTTGCCGTTATTTGAGCGTAAAAGCCAGCCCCTGCGTTTTACCTCGGCGGGGGAGCGGTTAATTAAGTTGGCAAATGATATTTTGCCTAAAGTTGTGGAGGCTGAGCGCGATCTCGCACGAGTTAAACAAGGTGAAGCGGGGGAATTGCGTATTGCCGTGGAATGCCATACCTGCTTTGATTGGTTGATGCCGGCTATGGATAGTTTTCGCCAAAATTGGCCGTTAGTTGAGTTGGATATTGTATCAGGATTTCATACAGATACCGTAGGCTTGTTACTCAGCCATCGTGCGGATTGGGCAGTGGTATCAGAAATAGAGGAAACCGCTGGCATTGTGCATAAGCCGTTATTCTCCTACGAAATGGTAGGCTTATGTGCCAAAGATCACCCATTAGCAAACAAAGAAATTTGGCAAGCGGAAGATTTCATCGCTCAGACGTTAATTACTTATCCCGTACCTGATGATATGCTGGATTTACTGAAAAAAGTGTTAAATCCACAAGGCATTAATCCAACTCGCCGTACTAGCGAATTAACCATTGCCATTATTCAACTTGTTGCCAGTAAACGAGGCATTGCCGCACTGCCATTTTGGGCAGCAAAACCTTATTTAGATCGCGGCTATATTGTGGCAAGAAAAATCACTCCACAAGGGTTATACAGCAATCTTTATGCTGCATTCCGTGAAATAGATGCAGATGTCGCTTTTGTCGATGATTTTTATCAAACGGTGAAAGCACAAAGTTTTTCTACATTACCGGGGTTATCTGTTTTAGATGAGTAGTAATCAATCAGCACAATATTCAAGCCCAGTTTGGGCGGCAGCCAAGGCAGCATTTCCTTATTCTTTGCCAATGGTGATCGGCTTTCTTTTTCTTGGCATGGCTTACGGCCTTTATATGAAAGCCCTAGGTTTTGGCGCGTGGTATCCCTTTTTTATGGCGGCATTAATTTACGCGGGATCAGTCGAATTTATTGTTGCAGGGGCATTAGTGATGGCTTTCGCGCCCTTGCATATTTTCTTGCTGACCTTAATGGTGAGCTTACGCCAGCTCTTTTATAGCCTTTCTATGCTGGAAAAATACCATTCAAAATTGGGTAAAAAACGCTGGTATTTGATCAGCACGCTGGTAGATGAAAGTTTTTCACTCAATTATATGGCAAAAATCCCACCGCGCTTAGATAAAGGCTGGTATATGCTATTTGTGAGTTTATATTTGCATTGTTATTGGGTGATTGGTGCGGTGATCGGCAATTTATTTGGCGATCTCGTGCCGTTTAACTTAAAAGGCATTGAATTTGCGATGACAGCACTTTTTCTGGTTATTTTTGCGGAAAATTGGCTGAAAGAAAAATCACACGAAAGTTCTTTGTTAGGCTTAGGTATCGCGTTAGTGTGCTTAATTGTGGTTGGTAAAAATCATTTTCTCATTCCAACCCTTATCGGAATCTTAGTCGCGCTAACCCTTTGGCGACCTAAATTAACCAGCTAATTAAACAAGGTGGAATAATGACCTTAACAGAACAAATCCTTACTATCATTATTGCCATTTTTGCCGTGCAACTGTGTCGGATTTTACCTTTTATTATTTTTCCTGCACATCGCTCTGCTCCTCCCTATATTCGCTATTTAGGTAAAGTATTGCCTGCCGCAATGTTTGGAATGTTAGTGGTGTATTGTTATAAAAACATTGATTTTTCCACCGCCTATTTTGGCGCGCCCGATTTTATCGCAGGTGCGGTGGTTTTAGGCTTACATTTTTGGAAAAAGAATATGTTTTTATCAATGATTGTCGGCACAGGTTTGTATATGATACTTGTCCAATTTATCTTTGTGTAACTCCCCCACCTTCAACGATGAGGGAGCATAAAGCTAAAAGCTCACTTTTATCCCAAATACGGCATTTCGCCCAGCCTGTGGCGCAAGAAATTTTAATGGAGAAGTATTCGAACGCGCTTCTCGATTAGTTAAGTTATTAATATGGAAATAAATTTCCATTTCACTTTGTTTCCAAGGGTAAACATAGCTGATGCCCATATCTACCAAAGTAAATGATGGATTAACTAGCTTCTCATCAACTTCATTACTCACATACTTCTGTGTTTTATAATGCGTTGCCGCAAGAAAGGCGCGCCAATTTTTATACTCCATATTCACATCCCCACCAAAACGCGAAGACGGTAAATTCGGTAAATAATTGCCTAATCCCGTTAAACGCTGTGGCAATTTTTGTTTAATATGATCATAGAAGAGATGCCAATTCCAAACACCCCAATGCGATGTTTCTAATTGATAACTTAAATCCACTTCCCACCCAGTTAAGATGAGCGGTGTTTGACGCCATTGTTTTACCATTAAACCATTGCGCACAAGACTGGTGTAACCTAAATAAGTGAAATGATCAAAATGATTTCGATACCAGCTCACCGCCCCATTGAACCCATTTTGCCCAATACCGGCAGAAATTTCCCAAGTATGGTTCTTCTCTTTTTGCAAACGTGCATCACCATTTTCTTCAATCAACAGAGCATAATGGTTATTATTAGCGTACAATTCATTCATTTCTAATGCCCGTTCAGCAAAAGTACGCTGAAGCTTAATATAACTACTTTCGCTAGGATTAAATTGAAAAGCGAAATGAGTATTTTGTAAGGAAAAATGACGATCTTTTGCATAGTAAGCTCCAACACTTTGCGATCTCTCGCGATGCAACTCTCCTAACTGATAACGCACTTTTCCAATACGATGTCCAACCTCCAACGTAAAAGGAGCAAGATCAAGGGTTTCAATCGCAAAGATACTGTATGCTTTGCGTTTTAAATCGGGAAGGTAGCTATCCTGACCTTTGGCACTAACCTTTTGATATGAAAAATCCGTACCAACAGTTCCAATTAATCGCTCAAATAAAGGGGCGTGAATTGCAGATAATCGATAAGCATAATTATCAGACAAAAAACCATTAGACATCACAGCCCCTAAGAACTCTTGATCCTTCGCGTGTTGATAATTCACTTGAAAATCTACGCTCTCAATTCCTTTGATCGGCATCACCCAATGGGTATCCCAATTCAAACGGTGGGTTTGGTTTTTCACTGTTACAGGCGCATATCCCTCATTCGCTTGGCTAGCTAAATAAGCAAAGCCCGGCACACCATAATCCGTATCAAAATAATGCCAAGACACCCCAGTATAACCAAAATGATCAATATAACTGCTGCCTAGAGTAAAAGTGCGTGTTGCAGAATGGCTATTTGGAATTCTTCCTTTGGGGTAGGAGTGATATTCCTTCAAATCACCAAATTTTTCCATATAGTAAGGACTGTTTGGCACATAAAGTGGATTCTCAGGATTTCCCCCCATAAACCCACGACGATTGGTATATTTATCTTCCTCAGTTAGCCCCAAACTTTTATCTTGATAATTATCCAAATAATATTGGCTAATATATTTAAAATACGCAGGATTAAGGCTAGATAACACAGGAATGCTCACTTGACATTGACGCTGTAAATCCGTGCGAGACTGCAAATAAGCCTTATCATAACACACACCTGCTTTACTAAAGTGCGGTATTTTTATTGACGAAATTTTACTCATTGCACCATCAAGATAAAATGCCCAATGTTCACCATTATTAATATTCAGTTTAAAAGCCCCTTGATTAGGCGCATTAAAACCTTTATTTAGGCTAACCTCACCACTTATTTTATTTTGTGAAATTTGTTTTGGAATAGCATCATCTAAAATATTGATTGCCCCACCAAGGCTTCTTCCGCCATAAAGCACCGCGGCACCGCCCTTACTAATCTCAATCCCCGTAGCATTTAACGGGTTAATTGAAGTCGCCAAATTACCGCTCACCACGGCTAAATCATTAATTGGCATATTATTCGCTAACACTGCCACACGCTGGCTCGACAAACCTCGAATAATAGGGCGAGAAGCATTTGGCCCAAAGGCGCTACTTTGCACACCAGATACTTTCTCTACCACAGCCCCTAATGTGGTGGAATGATTATTGCTAAGCTGGCCTTGATTTATACGATACTGCGTATTGAGATAATGATCTGGCACAGCATTTCTCACCGCCTCAGCCTCAACAAAA
>NZ_PQVI01000009.1 GCF_002921145.1 Avibacterium endocarditidis | reverse complement strand
TTTTTGCTCAGGCTGTCAATATTCAGCTTGATCCATTGAGAAGAGCTATTTTTAAGCTGCTGCAACGCCTCTTGCCATTGATGTAAATGAATCACGCCAACTACAATAGCATCTTCTAAATCGTGAACGCCATAAGCAATATCGTCCGCCAACTCCATAATGCTGCAATCTAAAGATTTATAACGAGTTTTTAACGTTTGCTGTGGCGTAACTCTAGCTTCGCTAAATTGCTGAAAAAGCTGACGATCTTTTTCGCTTAATGGCGACAATAGCCAGTGAAACATTTCCAAATCATCACGAAAGATGCCTTTTCCCGGTTTCCAATCTGCAATTTTGGCATACAAGGGATTTTCACTCCCTTGTGGTAAAATTTCGCCATATTGTGGTGAAGAACAATCTAAAATGGCAGGATATTTCACCACGCCAAGCAAAGTGCGGCGGGTTAAATTCATTCCGGCATTGGCGGTATAAGGCTCTAACTTGGTCAATAAGCGAAAAGTTTGTGCATTGCCTTCAAAGCCTCCGTGATCGCGCATCATATAATTTAATGCCACTTCCCCACCGTGCCCAAAAGGCGGGTGTCCAATATCGTGGGCAAAGCACAGGCTTTCAATCAGATCATTGGAGGGCAATAAGGGTTTTAGCTGTTTTTGTAAAAGGCTTTTATCCGTCTTTAATTGTTCTGCTAAATGGGCAAATGCTTCGATGAATTTGAGTTGTGCCACCAAGCTGCTACCAATTTGCGCCACTTCTAAAGAATGGGTTAAGCGCGTGCGGTAAAAATCATTTTCACCCACGGCGTGAATTTGCGTTTTAGCTTGTAGGCAGCGAAATGCCGCGCTGTGCAAAATACGTCCACGATCACGGCGAAATGGCGGACGGTGATCTTTTTCTCGCGGACTATCAGGGATATAACGTTCGTGCCAAAGGCTATTCACTGCATTTTTCATTCTACACCACCCAGAAATAAATTAATTTGAATACAAAAGGGGCAAAAATGGAACTTAAGATACCACAAAGCACCAAGGCGATTGAGCTATAGTTCCCCGCTTTAGGATCAACTTCCATACAACTCACCGTACCTAAAACGTGCGAAACAGCCCCCACCGAAAGCCCAATGGATTCGGCATATTTTATTTTTATGGCTTTCAGAATTAAATAACCAAACATTGACCCTTGCAACCCAGCAATCAATACCGCCGCTGCCGCAACGGAGGGAATACCACCAATGTTTTGAGCAATTTCCATCGCAATTGGCGTGGTAACGGATTTTGGTAAAATCGTTGCAACCAGTTCAGGTTCTGCCCCAAGCAATAAGGCGAGCACTGCCCCCACTACCATTGAGAATAAAGAAGAAAGTGCGGTGATAAATAAAATCGTTTTCCAATATTCTTTAATTTGGCGAAACTGTTCGTATAACGGCAATGCGAGGGCAACCACACTCACCCCCCAATAAATGATTTAACGGTGCATTCCCTGCCATATAATCGGGATAAGGCACATTAAACATCACGACAATGGCAATCAACATTGCTACGGTAAGGATAAAACTATTAAAAATGATTGATTTCAACTGCTTACTAATCTGCAAGGCAACCATAAAAACCGCGAGGGTAAGCAAAGTATAAGCGTAAATCATTTGCTCTCCTTAGCTCGTTTTTTCAAGACTTTTTTGCGTAATCCAGCAAAAGACTGTTGGGAAAAAAGATAATCCGCCAAAATGCCACTGAGCACCAATGTCAAAATTGTCGCCACCACATTAGGGATTAACAGCACTTTGGCTTGGTTGAGCAAAAGGTCAGAATATTGAATAATCCCCACGCTTACTGGCACAAACAGCACCGCCATATAACGCATTAATAGGCTTGCACCTGCAAAAATCCAATGCACTTTAATCACTTGTAACATTAAGCAGGTGAATAATAAAAGCAATCCCCAAATGCTACCGGGTATGCCAATAGGAATAAAACGAGCGATTTGCTCACCAAGAAAAAGCATTAAAAAAAGAATGGCAAAAGAACGTAATAACTGAAAAATCTTCTGTGTCATACCGCTATAAAGTTGTTAATTTACTAAAACCGCAACAATTCTACTCTTATTTTATTCGTTTTGTTATGGCTTTTCGTTACAATAAGAAAAATTTCAAACTTTTTTAGAATCAATGTGATCAGAATGTTACGAAAGCGTTTAGTGTTCTTTATTACAACAATTACAACAATATTTTGGCTTCCTCAAACAGCAGAAGCAGTGCGTATCATTCCTTGCCGCGTTGTGGCAATTTCTGATGGTGATACCTTTCGCTGTTTGCTTGAAAATAACAAACAAATCAAAGTCCGTTTAGACAGCATTGATGCGCCAGAAAAGAAACAACCCTTTGGTAATAAATCACGCCAAACCTTAGCCAACCTGATTCATAAGCAAGCGGTTCAGCTGCAAATTGTGGGCTATGATCGCTATCAACGCACGCTTGCCACGGTGTATAACCAACAAGGGCAAAATATCAATCTTGCAATGGTAAAACTAGGAATGGCTTGGGTGTATGAGCGTTATGCGCGCGATCAAAGCTATTTTTACGCACAGCAACAGGCACGCGCACAGCGTGTCGGTTTATGGCAAGATCCCCAACCGATTTACCCCGAACAATGGCGCAAAATGCAAAGCGAACAACGTAAACAAAAACGCCAACAAAAAGAAAAAGGATCATTCTATGGCTTTTAACCCCACAGAATTTCGGAAAAATTTCCCTTATTTCCAACAACCTAACGCAGCCGTTTATTTAGACAGCGCCGCTACTAGCTTAAAACCGCAAGCCTTGATTGATGCCACCGTTGCGTTCTATCAATCCGCAGGATCGGTACATCGTAGCCAATATGACGAACAACAAACCGCGCGCTATGAACAAGCGCGCACAAGAGTAAAAAAGCTGATCAACGCAGAAAGCGAACAAAGTATTATTTGGACATCAGGCACGACACACGCCATTAATTTAGTGGCGAACGGCCTGCTGCCACAGCTTACGCCACAAGATGAAATCATCATCAGCGAAGCGGAACATCACGCCAATTTTGTCAGCTGGCAGCAGCTAAGCCAAAAAACAGGGGCAAAATTGATCGTCCTGCCATTGCAGACTAACGGCGTTATTGATGATCGTGCATTAAAAAGTGCGGTGCAAAAAAATTGCAAAATTGAAATTGTTGCCTTGACGATGATGTCCAATGTAACGGGCGTAGTGCAGCCGTTGGCTGATTTAATCCCGATTATTCGCCGCCAAAGTAACGCATTCATCTTAGCCGATGCGGCACAAGCCATTAATCATTTTTCCCTTGATTTACAACAACTTGACGTAGATTTTCTCACCTTTTCCGCCCACAAAATCTATGGCCCAACAGGGCTTGGCGTTTTGGCAGGAAAATTGACCGCACTTAATCAACTTCAGCCCTTATTATTTGGTGGCAAAATGGTGCAGAAAGTCAGTCCACAGCAAACAGAATTTGCCGAATTACCTTATAAACTTGAAGCCGGCACGCCGAATATTGCTGGCGTAATCGGTTTTAATGCGGTGTTAGAATGGTTGGAAAAATGGGATAACAATGCCGCACATCAGTATGTCGCGCAATTAAGCGAAAAAATCATCACACGCTTGCAACAATACCCTGCCTGTCAGCTTTTTACTTATGGCGATCACAGCCCAATTATTAGCTTTTTATTTAAGCATATTGATCTTTCTGATCTCGCTACCCTGTTGAGTGAACAAAATATTGCCCTGCGCGCTGGCGAACATTGCGCTCAACCTTATTTGGCAAGGCTCGGACAACGTGGTACATTACGCCTTTCCCTTGCCCCTTACAATAATGAGCAAGATATTGAACACTTTTTTAACGCGTTGGATAACGCCTTAGCCTTGTTAGATTAACGCAATGAGAACAGAAATTAAAAACGCCAAAAATTGGGAAGATCGCTACCGTTTCATCATTCAAAGCGGAAAAAATCTCTCTCGCCCCGATGAACAAACGCTCGCCCAAATGCAGCCTATTTCAGGTTGCGAAGCCAAGGTTTGGTTCAAATTTAAAGAAAAAAGCGACCGAACTTTTATGTTTAACGCCTTTAGTGAAGCACGCATTATTAACGGCTTGCTTTGGCTAATTTTGCAAGAAATTAACGGCAAAACCGCAGAACAATTACAATCCTTTGACTTGACCGCTTATTTTGATGAGCTAGGCATTGCTCAACGATTAAGCAATACTCGCTTAAATGGCTTAAAACAAATTGAGCAAATTGTGCGAAATTTAGCAACTTGTACAAATTAAATCTGTCGAAAATAAAAAACTTGCTATAATCGCCACAAGCAATTTATCAGGAAGAAGAATGAAAAAAAAACTTGTCGCATTTTTAATTTCTACCTTATTTTCCACCGCACTTTGGGCGGATTGGGAAATGGTGGGCAATGCTGATTATAACTGGGGGCCATTTCAAATTTACACTCTAAGCCTCTATTCAGAAACGGGAAATTATCAAGAAAATCAACGCCCTTTAATGCTCTCATTCAACTTTGACAAGCCCGTGGAAGGTAAAAGTTTCGCCATTAGTTTAATCAAAGAAATGAAATCTCTTAAGGTGGAAGGCGATACGGATAATTGGCTAGATGAACTACAAAAATTTCCCGATTTCTCGCCTAAAGATGTGTTGAGCTACATTGCCTTGCCAAACAAAGGCTATTTTATTTTAAATGACACGGTGTTAGACAAGGAATTTGGCGATGATTTTAACCGTGCGTTTATCAGCAGTGCCTTATCACCAAAAGGCAGTTACGGCAAAATCTTGCCACAGCTATTAGGTAAAGAAAAAAGCCCACATAGTGATAATGAAAAGCTCTTGCCAACCCCCGATGTAGAAAAGCTTAATGAAGATGAAATCAACCCTCAACTTCCGCCACAATTTGAGCTTGATCTACAAAAACAGGAAGAGGTTTAGGTAACAAACAAGCTCGCAATCGCGAGCTTTTTTATTAATTAGAAATTATAAAATTTGCGAGAAAGTAGCTTTATTAAAGCCAAAAATACACAATTTTTCTACCGCTCTTCTATTCGTTATGTTTTGATCTGGCTTGGCTTTTTCGTTCCAAATACAAGATCATCTGTAACGCAATATCTAAACCACTGGTTTTTTCGATCATCTCTAAACCGGGGCTAGCATTGACTTCTAACACCAGCAAGCCTTGATGTGAGCGAATTAAATCCACCCCAGCCACATCTAAGCCTAAGGCTTGCGTGGCGGTAAGGGCAATTTGTTTTTCCTGCTCACTGAGCCACACTTGCTCGCCTGTTCCACCACGGTGAATGTTGGCGCGAAACTCACCTGCTTGCCCTTTGCGTTCCATTGTGGCGATCACTTTTCCACCCACCACAAAACAGCGCACATCGCCCCCTTGCGCTTCTCTAATAAACTGCTGCATTAACACCGGCACGCCAGAATGATTTAAGATTTCCACAATGCTACTAGCGCTACTTTGGCTTTCCGCTAAGATCACGCCAATACCTTGTGATCCACTCAAGGTTTTCAAAATGGTCGGCGAGCCGATCAACTCAAGACTTTCTTTCGCTCGCGTTTCACTGCCAGCCAGTAAAGAAGGGGGAACGGCAATGCCGTGCTGGACTAAGATCTGCAAGCTCCACCATTTATCACGCGCTTTAAGAAAAGGCTCAACGTCATTTAAACAAGCTACACCTTTTGCCTGAAAATGTTGCAATACAGCACAGCCCATTTGTGTACTTGCCGAACCAAAGCGCGGCAATATGGCATCATAATCGGGCAATAAATAAGGTTCAGCTTCGCGATTTGGCTGATAATATAAATCAAAATGCGGCGCATTTTCGCTGAGTTTTAGCACAAAACGATTGGGATCGAGAATATCCATTTGGTGTCCGCAACTTTCCGCGGCTTCTTTTAAACGCTGGCAGCTATAAAGGCGCGGCTCGCGGCATAACATTAATAATTTCATTTTTTCCTACTTCGGCTACAAGGCTCTCAAACTGTTATTTTGATATATTACACCAATTACAACAATGCTAAAAAACTCCTTTATTCTTTTGCCATAATCAGTACAATTTGCACAATTTTTTATCTTGCTAAGCATTTTGTCTATTTGCATTTTTATCTAGCCAATGTGCTTGGCCCTAACAGAAGGAAATGATTATGTTCGTTGTTATTTTTGGTCGCCCTGGTTGCCCTTATTGCGTGCGTGCAAAAGAGCTTGCTGACAAATTAAAAGAAACCTTAAGCGATTTTGACTACCGCTATGTAGATATTATCGCAGAAGGCATCAGCAAAGCAGATTTATCTGCTTCAGTAGGTAAACCTGTTGAAACTGTGCCACAAATTTTCATTGATGAAAAACCAGTAGGCGGTTACACCGACTTCGCTGCGTTAATGAAAGAACAGTTCAACGTAGTAAACTAATCTCCATAAACATAAAGTGCGGTGAAATTTCACCGCATTTTTTATCTCTGCAAAATTTTCCTTGCATATTGTTTAAAATGAATATAAATTCACTTTAAGTGAATAATTATAAGAAAAGGAAGTTATGCGCAGCACCGAACTTGTACAATGGTTTAGACAATCCACCCCCTATGTCAATATGCACAGAGGCAAAACCTTTGTGATTATGCTTGATGGCGATACCATTGCCAGCCCCAATTTTATTAATATTATCAATGACATTAGCCTGCTCCACAGCCTTGGCATTAAATTAGCCATTGTGTTTGGCGCAAGATTGCAAATTAATCAGCTCCTTGAACAGCAAGGCATCGTGCCGACTTATCATAAAAATATTCGCATTACCGATCCCCACAGCCTTGATGTGGTGAAACAAGCGGTGGGCAAATTAAATTATGATATTGCTGCGCGCCTTTCTTTGCGTCTGCCTCATTCTGCAGTGATCAATGTGGTGAGTAGCAATTTTATTTTGGCGCAACCCATTGGTGTAGATGACGGCGTAGATTATCAACTCAGTGGCAAAATTCGCCGTATTGATAGCGAGAAAATTCAGCAACAATTAGATCAAGGCTCGATAGTGCTACTTGGCCCCATCGCCCCCTCTGTAACGGGAGAAACCTTTAATTTGCCTTTTGAAGAAGTGGCAACGCAGGTGGCGATCAAACTTAAGGCAGAAAAACTCATCGCCTTTTCTGATACGCAAGGGATTTTAAATGATCAGCACGAAACCATTGCTGATTTATTGCCACAAGATGCTGAGCAATATTTAAACCGCTTTATTTCGCAAGATCAATATCACAGCTCGCAAGCTCGTTTCTTGCACGCAGCCATTGAAGTATGTCGCGCGGGCGTGAAACGCTCTCACTTGTTAAGTTATGAAGAAGACGGCTCATTACTGCAAGAACTCTTTACTCGAGATGGGGTGGGAACACAGCTTTCAATGGAAAATTCAGAAAACATTCGTCTTGCAAATGTGGCTGACATTCCAGCCTTGTTGGAACTCATTTACCCATTGGAACAGCAAGGGATTTTGGTCAAACGTTCTCGCGAGCAACTAGAAATGGAAATTTCCAACTACACCATTATTGATCGTGATGGCGTGGTCATTGCTTGTGCAGCGCTCAATATTTATCCGCAAGAAAAAATGGCAGAAATGGCGTGCGTTGCTGTTCACCCTGATTACCGCAATTCTTCGCGCGGCGATATTTTATTAGAAGCCATTCAAAAACGCGCCAAAGAACAGCACATTGGACGGTTATTCGTACTCACCACACGCACAGTACATTGGTTCCAAGAACGTGGATTTTATTTAGCTCAGGTGGAAGATCTACCCGTAGAAAAAAGAGAAACATATAATTACCAGCGCCGATCTAAAATTTTGATTAAAGATCTAACGGCATAATTAAAATAAAAAGGGGCAACATAGCCCCTTTTTTATTTTATCTTTATCCTATTTATTTTATGCCTAAGCAAAGATATTTTAGTTCTAAAAATTCATCAATGCCGTAGTGTGATCCTTCTCGACCAATGCCAGATTCTTTCACACCGCCAAATGGGGCAAATTCGTTGGTCACCAAGCCTTCGTTAATACCCACAATGCCATATTCTAAGGCTTCTGACACACGCCAAATACGGTTAATATTTTGCGTGAAGAAATAAGCCGCCAAGCCGAATTCCGTATCATTTGCCATTGCAATGGCTTGTTCTTCCGTTTCAAATTTAAAAATCGGTGCTAAAGGCGCAAAAGTTTCTTCTTTGGCGACTAACATTGTTTGATTAACATCTTTTAAAACGGTAGGTTGGAAAAATGTTCCGCCAAGATCTGCAGGTTTACCACCAAGCACCAATTTAGCACCTTTTTGCAACGCCTCATCAATGTGACGTTGTACTTTCTCCACTGCACTTTGGCGGATTAAAGGCCCCATTGTGACATCTGGTTTATTAGCTTCGCCCAATTTAATTTGTTGTACTTTTTTACAGAATTTTTGCACAAAGGCTTCATAAATTCCTGCCTGCACATAAATACGATTGGTGCAAATACAGGTCTGCCCTGCATTACGGAATTTAGAGGCAAATACCCCTTCCACTGCACTGTCTAAATCTGCATCATCAAACACCAAGGCAGGCGCATTGCCCCCTAGTTCTAAGGATAATTTTTTCACCGTACTCGCCGATTGTGCCATTAATAATTTGCCCACTTTGGTTGAGCCAGTAAAGGTCAATTTTCGAATAATCGGGCTTTCTGTCAGCACTTTGCCTACTTCCACCGCTTGCGTGGTAGGAATCACATTCAACAAGCCTTTTGGCAATCCTGCTTGGCTTGCCAATTCTGCTAAGGCTAAAGCAGATAATGGCGTTTCTGGCGCAGGTTTTAACACCACCGCGCAGCCTGCTGCTAAGGCTGGTGCAGATTTTCGCGTAATCATCGCATTCGGAAAATTCCAAGGCGTAATGGCGGCCACCACACCAACAGGCTGTTTCATTGCCACTAAGCGATGATTGCTTTTATCTGAAGGCAGAATATCCCCTTGAATTCGCTTCGCTTCTTCTGCAAACCATTGAATAAAACTCGCCCCATAAAGCACTTCGCCACGGCTTTCAGCAATGGGCTTGCCTTGTTCTAAGCTAATAATTTGCGCAAGCTCTTCTTGATGTTGTAACACCAGTTCATACCAACGGGTTAAAATATTAGCTCGCTCTTTCGGTAACACCTGTTTCCATTTTTTCTGCGCTTGTTCCGCCGCAAAAATGGCTTGTTCCGTTTCTGCCACGCCTAAATCTGCCACTTGGCAAATTTCTTGTTGCGTTGCCGGATTTAACACCGCAAAAGTTTTCCCATCTGCATTTTCTACATATTCACCATTAATATAACCTTTTGTTTTTATTAATGAAAAATTTTGCATTTTTGTCCCCTGTTTCTATTTGCAAAATGATTCTTAAAAGATACTCGCCTAATCCAAAGGTTGTCTAGTGTTTTTTATCTTTTTGCTCATAATACGCCATTTTGCAGAGGCGGATTTTGTTAGCTAGATCGCAAAATTGAGATTTATTGTGTAAAAATTTTTTATCTTATGTAAATTTATTTGCTAATTTCTCAAACTTCTGATATTTATACCGCTCTTTAAAAAAGAGCCTAATTTTGAAATGGAATTGGGCTTTCCTCGAAAAGTCTTAACTTAACGCAAAAGTGCGGTCAAAAATATAGCTGAATTTTGCTATTCCTATGGTGATAATGAGGTCAGTTATACTAAGTTAAAATGGATGAATTACTATTAGGAGATACCAATGAGTCAATCCTCTTTAAGTTTATTAGCCTTAGCTGGAGTGGAACCTTATCAACCGAAAGAAGGTGAAGAATATATGAATGATGATCAGATTCTTCACTTTAGAAAAATTCTTGAAGCGTGGCGTGCGCAAATTCAAGAAGAAACCACTCGCACCGTGGCATATATGCAAGATGAAGCGTCAAACTTTCCTGATCCTGCCGACCGTGCGACACAGGAAGAAGAATTTAGCTTAGAGTTACGCAACCGTGATCGCGAGCGTAAGTTAATGAAAAAAATCGAGCATACACTGAAAAAAATCGATACCGGTGATTTCGGCTATTGCGATTCTTGCGGTATTGAAATTGGTATTCGCCGCTTAGAAGCACGTCCAACAGCTGATCTTTGCATTGATTGCAAAACCTTATCTGAAATTCGTGAAAAACAAATGGTAGGCTAATTAGCTTGCTGTTAAAATATAGGCTTAAATTAAAAAGTGCGGTGATTTTTGACCGCACTTTTCATTAATTTTATTTACGCTTTTCAAGCAAGGGGTTCGCTATTTTAACCTTAATTAAAATCTGTTTAAGAAAAAGCAGATAATGCAACACAAGAAACCAACACCAAAAAGGTTTCGCCTAAACGAGCAAATAAAAAAATACCAAATCCAGCCGTAGCAAGGCTAGACTCTCTGCGTCTTTCGTAGAATATGTCGAGCCGAAAGAAAATAAAGCGCAAGGCAAACCTTTTCATCGCTATCAAAAACACCTTATTCAAGCTTCACAATATGGCATTCAGCCAAGAATGATGAGTAAAAATGCCTTAACCGTGGTGCAAAAATTACAACGTAACGGATACGAAGCCTATATTGTAGGTGGCTGTTTGCGTGATTTGTTACTCGATAAAAAACCGAAAGATTTTGATGTTGCCACCAATGCGCGTCCTGAACAAATTCAAGCAATTTTTCAACGTCAGTGCCGTTTGATCGGCCGCCGTTTCCGCTTGGCACACGTGATGTTTGGACGTGATATTATTGAAGTGGCCACGTTCCGCGCCAACCATTCTGAACACAATAATGAACGCCAATCTAAGCAAAGTGATGAAGGAATGTTGCTGCGTGATAATGTCTATGGCACACTAGAACAAGATGCCGAACGCCGTGATTTCAGCGTTAATGCCCTTTATTACAATCCACAAGATAACACTTTGCGTGATTTTTACCACGGCATTGAAGACATCAAAGCAGGTAAATTGCGTTTAATTGGCGATCCTGTTATTCGCTATCAAGAAGATCCGGTGCGTATGCTGCGCGCCATTCGTTTTATGGCAAAATTAGATATGTTTTTGGAAAAGCCAACGGAAGCGCCAATCAAGCAAATGGCGCATCTATTACGCAATATTCCGCCTGCTCGCTTATATGATGAAGCACAAAAATTATTGCAAACAGGCAATGGCGTGAAAACCTACTATTTATTGCGTCAATATGGCTTATTTGATCAGCTTTTCCCAACGCTAATGCCTTATTTCACGGAAAAACAAGATAGCTTTGCCGAGCGAATGATTTTAACTGCGCTCACTTCAACAGATGAACGCATCGCGGACAAACTGCGCATTAATCCGGCCTTTTTGTTTGCCTGCTTCTTCTGGTATCCATTAAGAGAAAAAGTGGAACTGCTGAAAAATGAAGGTGGCTTAAATAATCACGATGCTTACGCCTTAGCCAGCAATGAAATTCTCGATCAGCTTGCCACAACCCTTGCTGCGCCACGCCGTCATACAGGCGTGATTCGTGATATTTGGTTCTTACAATTACAGCTGCTAAAACGCAATGGTAACGCACCAATGCGTGTAATGGCACACCCGAAATTCCGCGCGGCCTTTGATTTGCTAGCAATGCGCGCACAAGTGGAAGGCGGCGAAGCCATTGAGTTAGCCACTTGGTGGCACGAATATCAATTTAGCAATGAAGAACAGCGTAACGCCTTGGTGAAAGCTCATCAAAAACTTCACCCAACACCAAAGAAAAACGTTATCGTCCAAGAAAACGTAAACGCAGAAAGAGCCAAACCGCATAATGAAACAGGTTTATATCGCTTTAGGCAGCAATTTAGCCACCCCAGTGCAACAGCTAGAAAACGCGCTGCAAGCGTTACAACAACTGCCCTATTCGCAACTGGTGGCGGTTAGCCATTTTTATCAAAGCAAGCCACTCGGGCCACAGGATCAACCTGATTATGTGAATGCGGTCGCCTGCTTAACCACGACATTAGCACCATTGGATTTGCTAGATCAATTACAACGCATTGAGCAAGAACAAGGGCGCGTGCGGCTACGACGTTGGGGCGAGCGCACATTGGATTTGGATATTCTGCTTTACGGCAATGAAATTATTCAGTCTGAACGCTTAACCGTTCCCCATTATGATATGCAACATCGCGAATTTGTTATCGTGCCGTTGTATGATATTGCGCCTAACTTAACCTTGCCAGATGGCAAAAACGTGGCGGATTTAGTGCAACAGTTTCATCATCACGAAATGAAAATTTTGCAAAAAAGCACCGCACTAGAGGATATTACCCCATTCACAGGATTGAATAATGGCAAAAAAACTCACGATTAAAGATATTGCTGCCTTGGCTGGCGTGGGGAAATCCACGGTTTCCCGCGTGTTAAATCAAGATAGCAAGGTGAGTGCCAAAACGCGCGAGAAAATTCAAGCCATTATTCAAGCCCATAACTTCACCCCTTCTCAATCTGCACGAGCAATGCGTGGGCAAGGCAACCCAATGATTGGCATTATCGTTACGCGCTTAAGTTCCAATGCGGAAAACCAAGCCCTTTCTGCAATGCTACCTCTACTCTACGCAGCAAATTGCGAACCGATTATTGTGGAAAGCCAAATGGAAATGCACCGCTTGCAGGAACATCTCAAGTTCTTCCAACAGCGCCGTGTTGATGGCCTGATTTTATTTGCCTTTTCAGGCTTAGAAGAACAGGATTTGCAAGGTTGGGAAAAAAAATTAGTGGTCATCGCACGCCATTATCCACAATTTTCTTGCGTCTATTATGATGAACAACGTGCCGTAACCCTGCTGCTAGAAAAACTGCTGCAACAAGATCATCAAGAAATTGCTTATCTGGGTGTGCAAGAAAGTGATATGACCACAGGTTATTTGCGTCATCAAGCCTATCTTAGCTTTTGCCAAGATCATCAGCTTACACCTAATGCTGTACTGGGTAAACTGAGCTACGACAGCGCTTATCAATTAGCAAGTGCGGTGGATTTTTCGCAAATTTCCGCCATTGTCTGCGCCACCGACACCTTAGCAATCGGCGTGGTAAAATGGCTGCAAGAACATCAAATCACTCATATCAGCGTTGCCGGCATCGGCAACAACCCACTATTGCGATTCCTTTTCCCACAAACCCTAAGCGTGGATCTCGGCTTCACCACCGCCGGCAAACAAGCCGTTAAACAATTATTTGATTTGTTAGAAAACAGAGAAATTAAGGCGAGTTGTATTGATTGTGGGTTGGTTTAGACTTTTCTACTAATTAACTTAGTAACAACTATAATAAAATGTAAGATTCTTTTATCAACTATCTAATATATTTGATTGAATAACAGTATAATATATTTATCTTTTTATTTGCTTTCAAATTGGATACTAGTATAGCTTATAATTTAATATTTTTTATTAGACTTTTTGCTTCATCAAAAGGTAATCTTCGCCCTGCTTTTAACATAATATCTAATGCAGACATAGCTTCATCTTTAGAGATTTTTTTATAAATAACTAATTGTTCTAATACCCAAATTGTACCCTTGATTAGAACGGCCTCTCTATTTGCAGCATCGCGTAATGCCTTATCTCCCGTTAGCAAAGGGCATTTTTCTTGTTTCGCAAGTGAATAAGGCCATTAGATCATGAATACTAGTTTTACGGTATTTATCTGTAAGTTGGGAAACGTAAGTCATAGACTCAGGCAATAAGGTTAATTTTATTAATCCAATAGTTAACAAATGTCCGTGTTGTAGTTTAATTCACGTTCAAACAATACATCAGGTGTACAAAAACGATAGGGCAATTCAAACATTAGACTTATCAATTGGCAACATTCTAAATCAATAAAAATATTAGCATCACTGATCAACATCTGTTGCATCTCTATGCCTCACTATTTTCATTTTGCCAATTCATCAATTCAAATACTGAAATATCAAGCAACTCTGCTCCTTTTGCCTCACTAATAATATCTTCTGCTACAGCACGATAAACCAATTGCTTAAATAAATGAGTTTGTTCACTGGCATATAGCTTAGGTTCTTGTTTGTGCCAACCTTGTTTACGGAAATAAATACTAACATATTTGTGATAACTATCACTAATAATTCCTAAGTCTTTTGCACGATACAAAATTGCAGCCATAGAAATACCGTATTCCTGCTTTAATAAAGACAATTCACGTACCATAATTCGGCTACGGAGATTACCTAATTCTTGTAATATTTGCGATTTTGGAAACAAAAAAGCACCAGCAAAACGATTACACGCTTTTTCAATATCCATACCTGCAGGGAGCGAACAATTTTGTAAAATCAAATGCCCCAATTCATGCGCCAAAGTAAAGCGTTGGCGATCACCAGTCCAAAAAGATGATACGACAATAATTGGCAAACCACTTACTACTGCTTGCAGACCATCAAAGCGATAGCCAATATTTTCCACATTACTAACTATTACAATAATGCCCAAAGTTTCTAATAAATCAATCATGTTTGGAATTGGATTGACTCCCAGCTTCCAATGCATTCGTAATTTATTAGCTATCAGCTCTATATCATCAAATGAGTTGATTGCTGGTAAAGACATATCCCAAACGAAAGATTTAATAGGAAAATCCATCCATAGCTCTTTTAAAATGAGCCAACGCTCTACCTGATTCGTAACATCTACTGTGATTTGGTTAAGCAATTTTTGAGGCGTGTTGGATTTTTTCCGAAATTCTACTTCTCCCAAATCTACTTGAAACGGACGAAAAAGAAAGTCTATAGAGACCTTTAGCGAATCCAATAGACGCAATAATACTTCGGAAGATGGCATACTCTCATTATGTTCATATTTTTTTATCATATTGGCACTGACTTTCACTTGTTCAGCTAATTGCTTCATGGATAAACCCCGTGCAGTACGTGCCATTTTTAAGCGACGACCTATCATAAGAAATACCTGCTTGGTTTACAAATTTATAGAAACTTGTTAGATTGTAAACTAATAATCGTTGCTAATCTAGACAAATTTATCAATATCTCCATTATTCTTCGAAAGATATTGAGATCAAAATGCATAAAAATCAAAATCGTATTTTGTGTTTAAAAGCTATTACATTTGATTAATAATCATATTGGTCTGACTCAATTTCCGATCTTGCATAACTTTTCTGATTACTCTTACTCCTCATCCCCTATTTTTCATCTAAATATGTGATTTAGATCACAGATTGGGAACGTTCCCATTGAGAGAAAAATAAAAAGGCGTAAGATACGCACGAACATTTTTCAGACGAAAGGAAAAATTATGGCAAAGGAAATTAATCCTCAATATATCACGCAATTAATCCAGTTAATTGGTGGGAAAGAGAATATTGCGACAGCAACGCATTGTATTACACGTTTGCGTTTTGTGCTAAATCAACCTGAAATTGCTGATGTGAAAGGCATTGAAGCCTTGTCAATGGTGAAAGGTTGCTTTACCAATGCGGGGCAATTTCAGGTTGTGATTGGGCCTGAAGTGGATCTTTATTACCAAGAATTAGTGAAACAAACGCAAATTTCTGAAGCAAATAAAGAGCAAGCGAAAGTGGCTGCACGCCAAAATATGAAATGGTATGAACAACTTATCTCGCATTTTGCTGAGATTTTCATTCCGCTTCTCCCTGCCTTAATTAGTGGTGGTTTGATTTTAGGTTTCCGCAATGTGATTGGTGATATTCCAATGTTTGACGGCAAAACCTTGGTGCAAACCCACCCGATGTGGGCGACAATCCATTCTTTCCTTTGGTTAATCGGTGAAGCGATTTTCTTCTATTTGCCTGTAGGGATTTGTTGGTCCACCGTGAAAAAAATGGGCGGTTCGCCAATTTTGGGGATCGTCCTTGGGGTAACGCTCGTTTCACCACAATTAATGAATTCTTATGATCTCGGTTCTAAAATTCCTGAAATGTGGGATTTCGGTTGGTTTAGCATTGATAAAGTGGGCTATCAAGCACAGGTGATTCCATCTATTTTGGCTGGTCTTGCTTTAGGTTGGATCGAAACCCGCTTACGTCGCATTGTGCCTGCGTCATTAAATTTAGTGATCGTGCCTGTCACCTCATTAATCATCGCGGTGTTCCTTGCTCATTCTATTATCGGGCCGATTGGTCGTGAAATTGGTAATGGCGTGGCTTATGTGGTGCGTGCAGGATTAACCGGTAGCTTCGCCCCGATTGGCGCGACATTATTTGGCTTCCTTTATGCCCCATTGGTGATCACAGGCGTTCATCAAACTACCCTTGCAATTGATATGCAAATGATCCAAAACATTGGCGGTACGCCTGTTTGGCCAATGATCGCCCTTTCTAACATCGCGCAAGCTTCAGCTGTGTTAGCCATTGTGATTGTGAGCAAAAAAGCCAATGAGCGTGAAATTTCCGTGCCTGCCACCATTTCCGCTTATCTTGGTGTAACCGAGCCGGCAATGTATGGGATCAACTTGAAATACCGCTTCCCAATGCTTTGTGCAATGATTGGTTCTGCCTTCGCAGGCTTAATATGTGGCTTAAATGGCGTGTTGGCAAACAGTATCGGTGTGGGCGGTTTACCGGGTATTCTTTCCATTCAATTACCGTTCTGGGGCGTATTTGCTTTAGCGATGGTGGTGTCCGTGGTTGTGCCATTGATTTTAACAATGATCGTGTATAAACGCCGTGCAGCAAATGGCACACTTCCAGAATAAGGGTGAAAAAATGACAGAAAAAAACACCGCACTTTCGCCTACGCAATCTCGTCCGCAATGGTGGAAAAATGGGGTAATTTATCAAATTTATCCGAAAAGTTTCCAAGACACCACTGGCAATGGCATTGGCGATTTGCAAGGCATTATTCAGCGTTTAGATTATCTGCAAAAACTGGGCGTAGATGCCATTTGGATCACGCCAATTTATGTATCGCCACAGGTGGATAATGGTTATGATGTAGCCGATTATTGCGCTATTGATCCTACTTACGGCACAATGCAAGATTTTGAACAGCTGGTTGAACAAGCGCATCAGCACAATATCCGTATTATTATGGATATGGTGTTTAACCACACCTCAACGGATCATCAATGGTTCAAAGCGGCACAAGATCCGCAAAGCCCTTATCATCCATTTTATATTTGGCGTGGTGGTGATGCCACTACGCCACCGAATAATTGGCGTTCTAAATTTGGCGGCAATGCGTGGAAATGGAATGAGCGCGTTGGCAAACATTATTTGCACCTTTTCGCTACGGAACAGGCGGATCTGAATTGGGAAAATCCACAAGTGCGGTCAGAATTACAAAAAATTTGTCATTTCTGGGCGGACAAAGGTGTAGATGGCTTGCGTTTAGACGTGATCAATCTGGTTTCCAAAAACCAAGACTTTCCGAATGATAATCAAGGTGATGGCCGCCGTTTCTATACTGATGGCCCGCGCATTCACGAATTTATGCAAGAATTAAGCCGTGAAGTGTTCCAACCGCGCAACCTGATGACAGTGGGCGAAATGTCCTCCACGAACCTTGAACATTGTCAGCAATATGCCAACAACCAAGGCTCAGAATTATCAATGACCTTTAATTTCCATCATCTAAAAGTGGATTATCCAAATGGCGAAAAATGGACGCACGCCAAGCCAGATTTCGTGGAATTAAAGCAAATTTTTAATTATTGGCAGCAAGGAATGCACGGCAAAGCGTGGAATGCGCTCTTTTGGTGCAACCACGATCAGCCACGCATTGTTTCTCGTTTTGGTGATGAGGGCAAATGGCATCAACAGTCCGCTAAAATGCTCGCAATGGTGCTGCACGGAATGGAAGGCACGCCTTATATTTATCAAGGCGAAGAAATCGGAATGACCAATCCAAATTTCACCGAAATCAGCCAATATCGTGATGTAGAAAGCCTAAATATGTTCGCCGAACTGCGTGAACAGGGAATGGACGAAGATCTATTAATGAAAATTTTGGCACAAAAATCGCGCGATAACAGCCGCACGCCAATGCAATGGGATAATGGCAGCTACTGTGGTTTTAGCCAAGTTGAGCCTTGGATTGACGTTGGACGTGCAGAGATTAACGTGGAACACGCGCTGGCAGATGAACAATCGGTATTTTACACTTATCAACGCCTCATCGCCTTGCGTAAGCAATATCCGATTTTCATTGAGGGAAGCTATCAAGATCTCAACCCAACTTCACCTGATGTATGGACTTATCTGCGTGAAAGTGCGGAGGAAAAATTGTTAGTTTTAGCCAATTTAACGGGTAAACCACAACAAATTGAACTGCCTGCAAATTTGGCAAATCAGCAATGGACATTGCTCGAAAACAGCCATATTCAAGCCAGTCAGCCACAAGTGGCAACCCAACTCACCCTTGAGCCATTCCAAGGGTTGTATTTCTATCAAAAATAAAAATTTGTAGAAAAAGCACCGTACTTTGCTCTGCTCTTGATACTTCAGGAGCAGAGCATTTTAAAAATTCATTTATAATCGGCTTAAGTATTACATATAAACAAATATGCTGAATTACTTCTCCAGTTACCATAACCGACAAATCTGCCACACCGACCTTAACGCCCATAATATTTTAGTCCAACATTTCGCCACGCCAGAACAAAAATACTGGCTGATTGATTTTGACAAATGCGCCGAAAAATCAGGCAATCACTGGAAACCCCAAAATCTCGCCAGAT
>NZ_PQVI01000089.1 GCF_002921145.1 Avibacterium endocarditidis | reverse complement strand
GGTAAAGCATTGTTATTTTCCTTTTTTATTGTTTTTTTCGTTTTTATTTGCCGTGGATTTTTGTTTCGCTTGTTGCTTAGCTTGTTCTGGGGCATTTTGATCTTGCGAAATACGACCACTATCGGTGAGATATTGTAGAATTTTTTCCACATCTTTAGGATTTTCAGCCACTAAAGGCACGGCTTTGCCGTTTTTTAACACTAATTGCAAAAAAGCCATTTTCACCAAATATTAATGGTATTGATATAAGCATATTGCAAATAAAGATTATTTAAGAAAAAGCCGTCTTTTTTCAAAATAAACACAGGGAAGCGGATAAAGAAATGATAAATCATCAAAATACCGAACATTACCAATAAAAACATTGTGTAAGGTTCGATACCTTGTGGTAGCGCTTGATAAATAGCAACACCAACCAATGCGAGCATAATAATGCCTTCGATTTTCGATTTACGGCGTAAACGCACTTTTAAGATGGTTTCACCAAAGCGTTTTTCCATTAGGAATTGATCGTAGAAAGCATATAAAAAATAAAGAATGATAAAAACTAATAAAGCGGTATTGATCATAGCAACGTCCGTATTCTGATTAGACAAAAAATAAACTCTCCGCGAAAGTTCGGGGAGAGTTTAATTTTAGCATTATTCTGCGTTTAAGTAACGATTAAGCAAGAATACCGGTTGCTGCACCGATGATACCGATGATGAAAATGCCCACGATAATCCATAAGGCATTCACACGGTTGCGTAATAACCACATACAAGCAAAGGTAAATAGCAATGGTAATAAACCCGGCATTAAGCTATCAAGGATAGATTGCACGGTGGTCACTTCAATCGTACCGTCTTGTTTTTCAATGGTGGAAACCACCAGTGGCACATTAATGCTTGTCCATTTTTGCACTAACGCCCCCATTATGAATAGACCGAGAATTGATGCCCCTTCAGTGAGTTTTTGCAATAAGCCCCCACTCATATCTTGCACCACATCAAGCCCTTTCTTATAGCCGTAAACTACGCCGTAATAACGGGTTGCTAAACGTACAAGGTTGAATAAGACGAAGAATAATAATGGGCCAAGGATACTTCCGCTTAATGCTAAGCCTGCACCAAGTGCCGCGAATACAGGACGAGCTGTTCCCCAGAAAATTGGATCACCTACACCTGCTAATGGCCCCATTAGACCCACTTTGATCCCGTTGATTGCCGCATCATCAATTTCTTTTCCATTTGCGCGTTCTTCTTCCATTGCGATGGTTACACCAAGCACAGGTGCAGCCACGAACGGTTGAGTATTAAAGAACTCTAAATGGCGTTTGATTGCATCTTTGCGTTCTTGAGAATTTGGATCTGGGTATAAACGCTTGATAACAGGTACCATTGAGTAAGCAAAGCCAAGGGCTTGCATACGTTCAAAGTTCCAAGAGCCTTGGAAAAGGTTAGAACGCATTACCACTTTATTTAAATCACTTTGGGTTACTTTTTTCATTTCAGTTGTCATTTTTCTTACCCCATTAATCTAATCTGTTATCAAGATCATTGTTGCCATTTGAAACCACTTGCACCACTTGTTTACTTTGGTTGTATTTCGGGTGAAGTTGGATATAAAGTGCTGCCATAATTGCACCTAGCACACCTAAGGCAACAAGGTTGAAATCAGTAAAGGCGGCAATCACAAAGCCTGCGTAGAAAAATGGCATTAAGTGGCCTGCACGCATCATATTGATCACCATTGCATAACCCACAACGGCGATAATTCCACCAGCAATTTTTAAGCCTGTTGTCACAACTGGCGGAATTGCATTTAACATTGCTTGCACTGCGTCTGTACCTGCGGTTAGAGCCACGATTAACGCTGGGATCGCAATACGCATCGCTTGTAAAATCAAGGCACTGCAGTGAATCCAGTCTAAGCGGTTCAAGTTACCATCTTCAATCGCACGGTCTGCGGCGTGTTGGAAACCCACAGTAATTGCACGCACAACATAGGTTAAAACCTGACCTGCTGCGGCAAGTGGAATGGCAAGAGCGATCGCGGTAGTGATTTCTTGACCACCCACAATTACAAGAATGGTTGAAACCACAGAAGCTAATGCCGCATCAGGTGCAAGTGCCGCACCAATGTTCATCCAGCCAAGGGCAAGTAATTCTAATGAACCACCCACAATAATCCCCGTTTTAATATCGCCTAACACTAAGCCCACAAGGGTACAAGCGATAAGCGGACGGTGAGTTTGAAATTCATCAAGAATCGATCCCATACCTGAAATACAGGCAACGATAAATACGAGAATAATTTGTAGCGTTGAAATTTCCATAATATTCATCCTTTACACAAGATTGTTTTTCTTCAATAAATCCATCATATATTGACGGCTATCGTTTGATACTTTACGCACATCAAGCTCCACGCCCATTGCATCAATGGCTTTGAATGCGTCAATGTCTTTATCATCAACAGATACCGCACTGGTAATCATTTTCTTACCGTCTTTATAAGCCATACCACCAATGTTGATGGATTTCATATCAACGCCAGCTTCTAGCAGTCTTAACACGTCTGTTGGATTGGTGAATAACAACATCATACGCTCGCCTGCATATTCAGGGTTGTTATAAACGCGGATCATTTTATCTACGCCCACAACGTGTGCGGTTACTCCCGGTGGCGCAACGCTTTTCAGCATTGTTGAACGCACACTATCTTTCGCCACATCGTCATTTACTACCACAATGCGAGAAACTTTGCTTTCTTTTGTCCAGCGTGTTGCTACCTGACCGTGAATTAAGCGGTCATCAATACGCGCAAGCCCAACAACAAGATGACCTTCTTTATTTGGTGTAACCACTTCAGGTTGGCTTGGTGCAGGGGCTGCTTGAGTAACGGCTTGTGGTGCTTGCTCAGGCTCTTCTTCCACATATCTCAACGCACGAACCCCCGTACGACCTGTTTCTAACGCGATTGCCACGAGTTCTTGCAAACTTGGGCCATCATCGCGAGCCATAAAGGTTTCCACCAACATTGGCACATTCACGCCCGTAACAATGTCCATATTGTCTTTGCCTTCCGATACACGGTTTGCCGCATTAAATGGACTGCCGCCCCAAGTATCAACAAGGAATAAGACTTCATCACAATGTGATAGGGTTGTGCTGAGTTTTTCCTGATATTTCGCCATAATCGTTTCAGCGTTTTCGCCGGGAACAAAATCGATCGTGGCAACGTTTTCTTGTTCACCAATCAACATTTCGGTCGTTTTGAGCAGTTGTTCTGCCGCTACACCGTGTGTTGCGATGATGATCGCAATAGCCATAAGGACTCCTTATACAAGTGGTTATGGTTTAAGTACTATAAAATCAGGCGCGCATTCTAAACGAAAATACTCCAAAATAATGTGATGAAGATCACGGATTTTGCACTGCACTAAATAAAATTGGTGATTCATATCATATTTTTTATTATTTGATTAAAAAAAACATTCTTTTTTGATGTGCTATATTGATTATTTTTGAAGTGAAATTTTATAAATTTTTATCTTATTGAATTTTCTCAACAAAAAATGCTTAAAAAGTAGCAGAGTATTTTTAACTTGTAAGGTGAACGTTTATTTTGCGATCTTGATCGTAAAAATAAAGTGCGGTGGTTTTTTTGTGAGTTTTTTCCGCTAGGCTAAAGAAAGATAATCGCTATACATCAATGAATGAAAGAATAATGAAACTGTTTAATTGGCAAGCCACGAATTTTTTGCAACAAAAACAACAAGGTATGATCGTAGCAGAGAATATTGAAATAGCGCGGCAAGCGTTGTTTCAACGACAGTTGCAAAATATCAAGCTGCAACGCAACTGGCAATTTCCGCGTAAACCGAAAGCGAATGAATTGTATGAACTGATTAACCAGCTGGCGTTACTGCTGAAATCCGCCGTGCCAATTAAGCAAAGTTTGCAATTATTGCTGCAGAATTGCACAGTGATTTCTTTAAATCTCTGGCTTGGGCGATTGATAGAAGATCTTGAAAGTGGTCTAAGTTTTTCACAAGGAATTGAAAAACAGGGGAAATATTTTTCACAACAGGAACAGCAGCTAATTCAAGTGGGCGAAATGACAGGCAAGCTCGCGCAAGTGTGTGAGCAAATCGCACAATATCGTCAGCAATCCTTAATTCTGCAACGAAAACTCCAAAAAATCCTGCTTTATCCTATGTTGGTGCTGGGCATTTCCGTGCTTTTGACCTTGTTGTTGCTGATTTTTATCGTGCCACAATTTGCTGAAATGTATGGCAATAACAATGCTAGCTTACCTGCATTTACCACATTTTTATTACATCTTTCCGAAGGATTGCAAAAACATTTTTGGCAGCTTGCTTTGTTATTTATGCTGGCTTTGCTTTTTATTCGCTTTCGTCTAAAGCGTTCGGCAAAGCTAATAAAGTGGAAAAATCAATGTATCAATAAAATGCCAATTTTGGGCAGGATTACTCAGTTAGCCCGCCTGATTCGCTTTAGCCAAGCCCTTGCGCTAATGTTGCGTTCAGGCGTGCCGTTAAATATGGCATTGCAATCTTTTTTACCGAAACAGCAAAGCTGGCAGGTAAAGCAAGTTTATACGGGCGATCCCGTGCTAAATCAAGCGGTGGAAACAGCGTTATATTGGCTCAATCAAGGTTATAAATTTTCCGATAGCGTAGCCAGTGATTTCTTTCCAATGACGGCACAACAAATGCTAAAAATTTTGGTGAAGAAAGTGTGGGCAGGTAGCACAAATGCTACAATATATTGCTGATAAATATCAACAAGATCTCAATCATCAAGTGGATTTGCTTTCTCAATTACTCGAACCCATGTTAATGCTCATTATAGGCGGCTTAATCGGCGCAGTGTTGCTAGGAATGTATTTACCCATTTTCAATATGGGATCGATGATCCAATGATAACGCTTGCAACATTTTTATTGGGTAGCTTCGTGGGGCTACTTATCTTTTTGTATATTGCCACTTTTGCCCAACGGCTAACGCAGACTGTATGGCAAGATTATTGTGAACTTTTCCAGCCACAACAAAGAGAAAAGCCAATGCCACATTCCTCTTGGCAGAATAAAAAGTGCGGTGGTTTTTTGTGTTATATTTTTGCCTTTGCAGGATTGTTTGCTTTATGTAGCAAGCTTAATGCGGATCCTTATATCACATTATGGTGGGCGATTTGGTTGAGCTTGGTGATTTTAATCAGCATTATTGATTGGCTTTATCGATTGATTCCACCGTTATTATGTGTTTGGCTTTTCTTATGGATATTGCTTGGCGTGCATTGGCACATTATTCCGCTTTCGTTGGAGCAGGCTTTAGCAAGTGCGGTAGGAATTTTGTAATTTTTTATAGTATTTGCTACATAAGCCAAATGGTTTATCACAAAACAATGTTAGGCGAAGGGGATTGCTGGCTAGCGTTTGCACTTGGTGCAGGCATTTTCTGGCAAAAACTACCGCACTTTGTTTCTTGCTTGCTGTTATGCCATTGTTTTTGTGGCATACAAAATTGTGCAGGCGTGATGGACAACAAATTGCACAACAAATTCCCTTTGCGCCGTTTTTAAGCCTTTCTGCCCTGAGCCTATTATTGCTTCGCTAAAAAGACAGCGTATGATTTCTAGCAAAATAAATAAAGGTAGGAAAAAATGAGTTATATTGTTGGCGTAACGGGCGGCATTGGCAGTGGCAAAAGCACCATTGTGGATTTATTTGCCGAGTTAGGGGCGGAAATTATTGATGCGGATATTGTGGCAAGAGAAGTGGTGGAGAAAGGAACACCGTTGCTGGCGGAAATTGCAGCACATTTTGGCGAGACTATTTTGCTTGATTCAGGCGAGTTAAATCGTCAAGCCTTGCGTCAAATTGTGTTTGAGCGTCCGCAAGAAAAGGTGTGGTTAAATAATTTACTTCACCCTGCCATTCGGCGTGAAATGCTACATCAGCTTGCGCAAAGCCAAGCGCCTTATGTATTGTGGGTTGTACCGTTGCTGATCGAAAATGATCTGACAGAATTTTGTGATCGCGTGTTAGTAGTTGATGTGCTGCCAGAAACTCAGCTATTGCGCGCTGCGAAGCGGGATCAAAATAACATTGCCTTGATTAAAAATATTATGGCATCGCAAGTCAGTCGAGAAAAACGTTTATCAGTCGCCGATGATGTGGTGGATAACGAACCAGAATTAAGCCAAAATCTGCCTTATTTGCAGCAAAAAGTGTTAGAATTGCATCACCAATATTTACAATTTGCAAAGGAAAAAGAGAAAAATAATGGGTGAAGAAATTTTTACCGTACCTTGTCCCCACTGTCAAAAATCCGTGCCTTGGACACCGCAGAGCCAGTATCGTCCTTTTTGTAGCAAGCGTTGCCAGCTGATTGATTTAGGCGAATGGGCAAATGAAGAAAAAGCCATTCCCTGTGAAACCGCAGATTTTGCCACGAATGAGCATTTTGGCGAAGATTGGCGTGGCTAGTTAAAAGAAAGTTATTTAAGAAAGCAAGCAAAGGAAAAATGAATATTCAACATCAACACAATCCACAAGATGGCGAGTTTTTGTCCTTGATGAACAAGGGCAAAAAGTGGCAAAACTCACTTATTATTTTATTGATGCGCATAGCATTAATGCCAATCACACTTATGTCTCAGAGAGTTTACGCGGGCAAGGTGTGGCGGATAAACTTTATCAAGCCTTAGTGCAATTTGTGCGAGAACATCAATTAAATTTAGTGCCAAGTTGTAGCTATATTGCTAAAAAATGGCAGCGTGAAGCGCATTAATCCATTTAAATAATTGATTGAAAACCACAAATTTTGTTTAGCAACGGTGGGCGATTAAAATGCCGTTGCGGTAATTGTCTGTCTGTTGCCTATCTATTTTCTTGTCCATTTTCTTAGATATTCCCCCGATTTTTGCAAAAGGATTGAGAAATTAAAATTATCTTGCTAAAATCCACCGCACTTTTTTACGAAAGTATGTTCGGATGAAGGTAGCTGGAGAGTAGGGAATTAACCCTGCACCGACGAGGTAAAATCTTTCAGGTGCTATTAAATTAGCGGGGACTGTTACTGGACGAACCCTTGGAGAGATCCATTGCATTTGCAAAATGGACGCCGAAGGCGCAAAAGAGCGGTGAAATTTTCATCGTTTTTCAAACGCTCAGGCAAAAGGACAGGGGCAAGAGATTATTTCAGGTGATATAACGCGAGGCTTCGCGTTGTCTTTTTTCTATTCGCCAAACTCTTTTCGCCTCCTTGTAAACCGAGATTTTTTACGAGGAACATTCAATGTCAATCACTGAATTATTATCATCAGTTAATTCATTTATTTGGGGCCCGCCACTGTTAATTTTATTATCTGGCGTAGGGCTTTATTTCACCTTTCGTTTAGGTTTTATTCAAATTTTTCAATTGCCAAGAGCCTTAACTTATTTATTTAGAAAAGAAAAAGGCGCACAAAATGGCAAGGGCGATGTGTCTGCTTTCGCCGCATTAAGCACCGCTTTGGCAGCTACCATTGGAACAGGAAATATTGTTGGGGTGGCAACCGCCGTACAAGCTGGTGGCCCGGGGGCAATTTTCTGGATGTGGTTAGTGGCATTATTTGGTATGGCGACCAAATATGCAGAATGTTTATTGGCGGTGAAATATCGCATTATTGATAAACGCGGATTTATTGCTGGCGGCCCGATGTACTACATTGAACGTGGGTTAGGCATCAAATGGCTAGCAAAAATGTTTGCCATTTGTGGGATTTTGGTGGCATTTTTCGGCATCGGGACATTCCCACAAGTGCAGGCTATCACCCACGCAATGCAGGACAGTTTTCATATTCCTGTGGAAATTATGGCGCCCATTATCACGCTTTTAGTTGCGGCGATTATTTTAGGCGGTATTAAACGCATTTCTTCTGTTGCAGCCATTGTTGTGCCTTTTATGGCCGTGCTTTATGTGGCAACGTCAATCATTATTATTGTGTTGAATTGGCAACAAGTGCCAGCAGCAGTGAGTTTGATTATTGAAAGCGCATTTAATCCGCAATCGGCACTTGGTGGTGCATTAGGTTATACCGTAATGAAAGCCATTCAATCGGGTGTGGCGCGTGGTATTTTCTCTAATGAATCAGGTTTAGGTAGCGCCCCCATTGCAGCGGCTGCGGCGCAAACCAAAGAGCCTGCACGCCAAGGCTTGATTTCAATGACGGGAACGTTTTTAGATACGCTTATCGTTTGTACGATGACAGGCGTTGTGATCGTGCTAACCGGGGCGTGGCAAGCGCCAGAAGCAGGGGCGGCGGTAACTAATCTTGCGTTCTCCAAAGGGCTTGGTACAGCAGCGGGCGGTACGATTGTCACCCTTGGCTTATTATTCTTCGCATTCACCACGATTTTAGGTTGGTGTTATTATGGCGAGCGTTGTTTTGTCTATTTAGCTGGGGTGAAAGGGGTAAAATTCTACCGTTTTATCTTTATTGTGCTAGTGGGCTGTGGCGCGTTTATTCACCTTGAAACCATTTGGATCTTGGCAGATATTGTAAACGGATTGATGGCATTCCCAAATCTTGTCGCCTTAATTGGTCTGCGCAAGGTGGTGTTCGAAGAAACTAGGAACTATTTTCAACGTTTAAGCATTGCACATCGAGATGCTGATGATTAGGAAACGTTAAATAGACATCGGCTATTTTAGGCACAGTAAAAATGATCATTTACTGTGCTTTTTTTATCTAAAATAAAAAGGAAAGCGGATTGCACTTCAGCCAAATATTATGTAAAGAATGGAAAATTATTGCTTAAAAGGGAGGATTTCAGAAACACTAACCCCTGAATGATAGCAACTTTTTCATAAAATGAAAGTACCTTTTTTCAAATCTTCTACCTAGATCATAAATTTGTATTTTTCTTTTTTATTCTTCAATAAAGCCCTTGAAAAGTTCGCCTAACAGAGCTATGTTGTAGCCATAAGGTTTCACATAAGTAGAAATACTTACAATCAAAAGAGAGGTAAATGCTATGGCTCTAAATATCACAAGTAAACAAATGGACATCACCCCTGCAATCCGCGCTCACATTGAAGAAAGACTTGCTAAATTAGGAAAATGGCAAACTCAACTGATTAATCCTCATTTCATTTTAAATAAAGTACCAAAAGGCTTTGCGGTGGAAGCCTCCATCGGCACGCCATTTGGTGATTTGTTCGCAAGTAGCGAATCGGAGGATATGTACAAAGCAATTAATGAAGTAGAAGAAAAACTCGAACGCCAACTCAATAAATTGCAACATAAAAGTGAATCTCGCCGTGCAGAGGAACGCTTAAAAGATTCATTTAACTAAAAAATTTTTCCATTTTAGCCCGCACTTTTGCGGGCTTTTTCTTTGTCTAAGACTGTCTTTATTGTACAATACCGCCCTTATTTCGTTGGCTGAATCAAATTCAGCTGTAACCGTGGTTCGCAACCCTCCCACGCAAAAAAACTAGGACATCTTATGACAACATTCAAAAATCACAATCATAAAGCGGTTGTTATCTTTTCTGGTGGGCAAGATTCCACCACCTGTTTAATTCAAGCGATTGCCGATTATGGTGTAGAAAATGTGGAAACCGTAACTTTCCATTACGGTCAGCGCCACGCCATTGAATTAGAAAAAGCCAAATGGATTGCGCAAGATCTTGGGGTAAAACAAACTTTCATTGATACTTCTGTGATTAAAGCGATCACCTCAAATGCTCTAATGAACGAAAATGCAGAAATCAAGCAAGAAAAAGACGAGCTGCCAAACACCTTTGTGGACGGGCGTAACGCCTTATTTTTGCTTTACACCGCCATTTATGCCAAAGGGCAAGGTATTTCTGACATTATCACTGGCGTGTGCGAAACGGATTTCAGTGGTTACCCTGATTGCCGTGATGTGTTCATCAAATCAATGAACGTTACCCTGAATTTAGCGATGGATTACAATTTTAATCTTCGCACGCCGTTGATGTATCTCACCAAAGCGCAAACCTGGGCGTTAGCAGATAATCTAGGTGCGCTGGATTATGTTCGCAATCATACGCACACTTGTTATCAGGGCGTGGACGGCGGTTGTGGCGAATGTCCAAGCTGCGTATTACGCAATAAAGGTTTAGACGAATATTTAAAACAAAAAAGTGCGGTGCAAAATGTTTAAAGTTTCTAAAGAATTCAGTTTTGATATGGCGCATTTGTTGGACGGACATGATGGCAAATGCCAAAACCTGCACGGCCACACTTATAAATTACAAGTGGAAGTGCAAGGGGAACTACACGCCAGCGGAGCGAAAAAAGGAATGGTGATGGATTTTTCGGATCTCAAACAGATCGTAAAAGAACAGATTCTTACGCCAATGGATCACGCCTTTATTTATGATGAAACCAGCGGGCGCGAAAGTAAAATTGCACGACTGTTGCAAGATCTCAATTCCAAAACCTTTGCCATGCCTACTCGCACCACCGCAGAAGAAATGGCACGCTTTATTTTTCAACGCTTAAGTGAACATTTGCAGATTAGCGCTATTCGTTTATGGGAAACGCCCACTTCATTTTGTGAATATCGGGAAAATTAATGGCGGGAAGATTAATGGCAGAACTGATTTCTAATCCAAGTTATCCCATTGTAGAAATTTTCCAAAGCCTGCAAGGGGAAGGGGCGAACACAGGAATGCCGAGCATTTTTATCCGCTTCGGCAAATGCAACTTAGCCTGTCCTTGGTGCGATACGCCCTACAATGATTTTGAGCCGTGGTCGTTACAGCAAATCTTAGCTAAAGTGCGGTCGTTTTCGGCGAAAAATATTATCATCACAGGGGGCGAACCCACCATTCAGCCACAGCTGAGCTTATTGCTTGATCAACTTAAGGCAGAGGGCTATTTTCTTGCCATTGAAACCAATGGATTAAAGCCTGTCCCTGCACAAATTGATTACATTGCCACCAGTCCAAAACGAGAGTATGCGCAGAAATATCGCCAACGCTGCATTGTGCAAGCTAACGAAGTTCGCATTGTGGCGGATGCCGATGTGCAAGAATTTTGTGCATTAATTGAAAGCCAAATTCAAGCGCAGCATTACTACCTTTCCCCTTGCGAAAGCAACGGTGAAATGAATTTGCTCCACACCATTACGCAATTAGGCTTGCTAAATCAACGTCCGAATAAACCGAAATGGCAGTTGAGCATTCAAACGCACAAGCTGATTGGAATTGAATAAAATTTGATAAAAATAACCGCACTTTATAAAGTGCGGTTTTTTTTGAAAAGTTTTAATTATTGTTGATTGTAATATTTATAGGCTTCATCAATGGAAGGGAAGTCTAGTAATTTCCCCTTTTCTAATACTTTTGCATTATCACAATATTCACGAATTGCAGAAGGGCTGTGAGAAACGAGAATAATAGAGCGATCTTTACGTTTTTCAAAAAGCTCATAACGACATTTATCACTAAAGCGTGAATCCCCCACGGCAATCACTTCATCAATCAGATAGCAGTCAAATTCTACAGATAAGGATAATGCAAAGGCTAAACGCGCTTTCATTCCCGAAGAATAGCTTTTCACTGGCTCATAAAGATAATTGCCTAATTCTGAAAAATCTTCGGTAAAGGCTTTTACATAGTCAATATCAGCATTATAAATACGACAAATAAAGCGCAAATTGTCCATTCCCGTTAAACTACCTTGGAATGCGCCACTAAAGGCGAGAGGCCAGGAGATGCTCATTTCACGGCGAATTGTACCTGATGTTGGCGCTTCGACACCACTCATTAAACGAATTAGGGTTGATTTTCCCGCACCATTGCGCCCTAAGATGCCAACTTTTTCCCCTTTCTCAAGTTTAAAGTTAATATCATTTAAAACAGTTACTGGACCTGTTCTTGTATGATATTTCTTATAAACATTTTCTACACTGATCATCTTGCGTTAATCCTATTACTAAAACTGCGTACCATTAATAATCCAATTAAAAGCATCACTAGATCACAGGTAAGAAGGTAGCCAGGGGATTCCATTGTGACGATACTTGGACCAAAATAACCGTGTCTAAACATTTCTGTACCGTGAATCATTGGAAACCATAGCAACATAGATTGCACATTACTAGGCAAGCTACTTACTAAAAAGAATGCCCCTGAAATAGGAAACATCAAAAATGTTAGTGTTCCCCAGATCTTGCCAAAAAATTCTAAATAATAAGATAGCGAGCAAATAATTAAACCTAGACCAATGGCAAACAGCGCCATTAAGAACCAAGCAAAAAGCATATATAGCACATCGCTTGGCATTTCAACCCAACCGATTATTACAAGAAAGGCAAGCATCAAAATCTGAGCAACGGTCGCACCCATAATTTCCAACGTCATTCTGGAAAAAAGCGTATCTAAAGGGCGAACATTACGGTGATATAACAACGCCATATTGGCATCAATTGCACCAATTGCTCTATTTGAGGCATTACGCCACATCATCAATAAGGGATAGCCTGTGATCGCAAAAGCAACAATATTTAGCGTAGAAAACCTATCCGCCCTAAAAAAGTGCCACATTAATACAATCACAAGGGTCATCATAAAGGGTTCGACAAATAACCATAAGAACCCTAAATTTTTACGCCCATAACGAGTAATTATTTCGCGTAGCAATAATGCTTTCAGCACTCGCCACTGAATTTGGAATGATTCTCGTAATGAAGTTTGTTCGCCATACTGCATTAGTTTTTATGCTCTCTCACACCGGCTAATAATAGTGTTAATACACCATAAAGCACCAAGCCAAGAATTAACGTTGCCAAAATATTGTATAAACGATGCGGCTCTAAGGCTAAATCTGGACGATTCGGTTTAGCAATAATTTCCAAATATAGCTGCTGTCTGCCCGCTTCTTCTTTTGCACTTTGCAAGGCGGACATCGCTGCAGTTAATTGCTGTTTCGCTAAGGTATCATCTAAAATCAAACGTTGATACTCAGAAGATTGGGTCGTTAAAGATTTCTTCCCTTCAAACACCACATCTAACTGCTGTGATAACTCTTCTCGAATACTTTTTTGTCTAGCTCTTAACACTTTCACCTGAGGGTTATTTGGTGATAACGCTCTGACTTGATCAAGCTGAGTTTGAATTGAAATTAATTCATTTTGTAATTTTTGTACCAAGGTTAAAACTGATTCTGACTGGCTTGCCACATCAAAAATTTCATTTTTAACACGATATTGGCTTAATGCGACAGAAGTTTCAGTTAAGTGATTTTCAGCTTCATTAACGGATTGTTCTGCAAATTTAATGGTATCTCTACGCGCACGATCATTAAGCTGATTCACTAATTTCTCAGCGAGATTGAGCAAGGCATTATTAATTTCTTGCGCTGATGCCGCATCAAAAGTACGCACCCTTAATGTTGCAATACCCGATAATGAATCAATGCTAATTGATAGGTGATCGCGAAAATATTGATAGAACGCTTCTTGGGAGTCGAATAATCCTAGTGGATCAAAACGACTGAAAAAATCCCCTTCGTCATAATATTTTCTAAGCGGCAAATCAGTTTCTAAGGTGCTTAAGGCATTGCGAGAACGCATAAACTCTTGCACCGTGAAAGTATCATCTTGAGAACGTGCAAAGCCGATACTTTGCAATAATGCGCCCATTCCGCCTAAACTAGCCTGACTACGTGAAGAACGCACAATAAAGCTAGATTCAGAAATATAGACATCTGAAGCCCAGATCGAAAAATAAAAAATCGAACAGAAGGTAGGAATAATCACGGTTATCCACAACAGCGGATTAAGTTTCTTTAAATTCAATTTTTTCTTACGTCTTGCAATAGGCTGATCAATATTTTGTTCCATTTTTTATACACCTACATCTTATTAATACTATTTATGGTAGATAGCGCTGGATTTACTGTTCCAAAGATCATACGAATAAATTTTTGGTATTCAGCCAATGGTGCATTAGAGACATAAACAATATCTTTATCTTTAATTGGAAATTGTTGAATCCAAAACATTGATTGAGGTTCAAGTAAATTTGCCTGATATACTGTCGGAATTTTCATTCCGTTGTGATACCCCTTGGCTTGCCATTCACTTTGTTTATTTAATGACATTTCTTCAAATGGAACGTAACGGAAGATAAATACGCCTCTTGGATCTGCGCGATCATCATTTAATCCACCTAAACGACCGATTGCTTCAGCTAAAGTTAAACCTTCTGCTGAAAAACGAATTTCTTTACTATTTCCTACCGCTCCCATTGCAGTAAAGGAAAGTGGATTATTTATTAAGCTTAGGACATCACCAGAACGCAAAAGAATATTCTCTTGCGGCTCGCGTGCTAATTTTGCTAAAGAAATGGTTTTCTTGGTTATTTCGGGTAAGTTGCACGGCAATATCTTGTAACTCTCCACTTGTACCACCTGCTGCGGTTACAGCATCTAATACACGTTCACCGTAAGTTGTTAAAGGCATACGCACAGCTGATGATTTAGTTAGTACCGTTACATTTGCAGAATTATTTTTTACAACACGCACAATCGCCTGTGGTTGATTCGCAATAGATTGTAAACGATTGACAATATCAGTTTGAATTTGCTCTGGTGTTTTTCCTGCTACACGCAAAGAACCAACAAATGGAATGGTAACGCGTCCATTATTGCTGACCATTTGCTCCGGCAAGCGAGTGCTTTGACTAGATGAAACCCCACTTTCATCTAACACACTACCAAACAAAATCGCTGGTGGTGCTTCCCAAAGGGTAATATCAAGCAAATCACCAGAACTTACCACACCTTGGTAACGTTGCTTAGAAGAACCTAACTGTTTAAAAGATTGAACTTGAAAAGGCGTATCGCCTACAACCTTGTCATCTAACTTAATTAATTGAACAGCAGGAACATTAGTATTTTGCTGTTCCACTTTTTCAATGCTGCCTTTATTTGGCCCTGATGTGGGTAAATTGGCGCAGGATACGAGTAAGCAACAACTGATAGTAATGAGAGATTTGCGCATATGTTTCCTTATAACTATTATTTGGTATTCAAACGTAAAAATGATAGATAGTCAAAAAATTTTGGGCATTATAATGCATAAATCTCATTTATGGGGATTTTTTTGTTTGAAACAGTAACTAGTTGAAATAGTTAATGAATATTGATCTCCTGAATTTCTATACAAAAAATCATGTTTGACTACCAGTAAATAGGAAAGTAGAATTATACGTTTAAAAATTTGATATGGATGAATTTAGCTGAATAATTTACCGTACAATCAAGTAACTAAAATGCATATCGCTAAACTAAAGAAATTATTTCGAGAGCCGGGTATATTTTTACGTGATTTTTTCAATAAAAATATCCAGTTTATAATGCAGAGCAACGCATCACCGAGAAAGATGAGCTAGCTATCATTGAAAATAGCTTATATCTTGCAGACTTAGAAAGCAGTATTCAACTTGAACCTTTTAACATTGATGTTGTTTTTACTTGGGTCAATAACCAAGATCTGAAATGGCAGCAACGTCGGCATCAATTTGCCGAGGTAGCTGAGCAAACAGCACTTTATGGCAATGATGAAGCTCGTTTCAGTAATCACAATGAGCTTTATTATTCTCTACATAGCGTGCGTTCTTTTCTCCCTTGGGTAAATCACATTTATATTGTTACAGATGATCAAATTCCCGAATGGTTTACGCCAGAGAATTATCCAAATGTAAGTATTGTTGACCATGCTCAAATTATTGATAAACAATATTTGCCTACGTTTAATTCACATGTCATTGAGGCTCATTTGCATAATATCCCCAATTTAAGTGAATATTTTATCTATTTTAATGATGATGTATTTGTTGCTCGCCCTTTGCCGAAAGCGCATTTTTTTCACCCTAATGGGATCGCTTCACTTTTTATTGCAGATAAAAGTTTAAAAAAAATGGCTATGAAAAAAGGTAAATTATTAACGCCAACACTTGCGGCATCACAAAACAGCATAGCCTTACTAAACAAGCATTATTTAAATCAAATCGATAGATCACTGGTTCATACATACGTTCCGTTGAGAAAAAGTGCTTTTCAAACTGCTTGGCAAAGGTATAATTCAGAGATTTTAGCTTTTTTATCTAATAAGTTTCGTACAAATCAGGATCTAAACTTGGCTACTTTCCTTGTTCCGTGGCTAATGTATTTAAATGGTCAATCTACAGTAGGTGCTGAAATATGCTATTATTTCAATATACGCTCCAATAATGCAGTAAGCCAATACCAAAAACTATTGAAAAAAAATGTCATAGGTCAACAACCGCATTCATTTTGTGCGAATGACTTTCATAGCACAAAACAGATTAAAAACTATCAGGAAAAACTGATTGAAATGTTAAAAATTTATTTTAATAAATAGACTAAAATTACAGGTTATATCTTATGAATAAGAAACAATTAAAAAAATTACTTCGAGATCCTAAACTATTTTTCCGAGATATGTATGCTAAAAGAGCCATACAAGTAAAAAAAAACATTTGCCTATGAGATATAAAGGAAATAACTACTATACTATTGTTTCTGCTGTCTATAATGTGGAAAAATATCTTGATGATTATTTTAATAGTATAGTCAAACAAAGCCTTAGTTTCAAAAAGCATATTCAAATTATTCTAGTTGATGACGGTTCTACCGATAATTCCGCTCAAATCATTAAAAAATGGCAAGCTAGATTTCCTAAGAATATACACTATTTTTATAAAGAAAATGGTGGGCAGGCTTCTGCGCGTAATTTAGGGCTAGAGTATGTTCAGACAGAGTGGGTCGTCTTTACTGATCCTGATGATTATCTACATCCAGACTATTTTAAATCAGTAGATTATCATTTAACGAAAAAACGTCTCAGCTACTATGCTTGTTACTAATTTAAAATTATTTATTGAAAATCAAGGTATTATTAAAGACAGCCATCCTTTAAAATTTCGTTTTGATAAAACACATACTATTAAAGTATCAAACTTAGATCGGTTTATCAATTTATCTGCGGCATCTACTTTTTTAAAGTATCGTATATTAATAGAAATAGATTACATTTTAATCATCAAATAAAACCGAATTTTGGGATGGCAAGTTTATTGCTGATTATTTATTGCAGCAGCAAAATGCTGATGTAATTTTCAATAAGGATGCTATTTATTTTTATCGTAAACGTAACAATAGTAGCTCAACTCTAGATACTTCTTGGTTAAAACCTGAGAAATTTTCAGATATCTTTGAGTTTGGATTTATCCCTATGCTAGAAAGTTATAAGCATAAGATTGGAAATATTCCTTCTTTTATTCAAAAGACAGTATTATATGATATGAGCTGGTATATTCAATACTTACTGAATAGACCTGAACGTCTTGATTTTTTAACTATAGAACAAAAGCAAAAATTTTATAATCTGATAGATATTGTTTTTTCATATATTGATGAAAAAAACATTATGGAATTTAATCTAATAGGAACATGGTTATTCCATAAAGTTGGAATGCTTGGTTTATTTAAAAAAATAGAACCTCCATTTCAAATTGCGTATATTGAAAATATAGATCGTGAACAGAAACAATTTCTAGTTAGCTATTATACTTACTTTGACTTACCTTACTCAATTAAAATTGGTAATCAAGAAATTATTCCAACTTATGAAAAGACAGTTGTCAATATTCTAAATGATAAGTTATTTGTTTATGAAAAACGGTTGTGGATTTCTTACTCATCACTTAAAAACTCAGCAAGAATTGACTTATTATTAAATAATAAATCTATGCGGATTTCCATCAAGGGTAAGATATTTAGTAAGGGAATTGAATTAAAAGAACTAATTAACCTATTTATGCCATCTCAAAAATATATTTCAGATGGCAGTTGGCTTTTAATGGATAGAGAAACTAAAGCAGATGATAATGCAGAACATTTCTATCGTTATATGATGAAGAACCATCCTGAAAAAAGTTGCTATTTTGTTTTGAATAAAACGGCACAAGATTGGGATAGATTAGAGAAAGAGGGCTTTAATTTAGTTGAATTTGGAAGTAAAGATTATGAAGAACATTTGCGAAAAGCTGATAAGATCATTTCTAGTCACTTAGAAAAACACATTAATAATTATTTTGGTGATCTTTATGAATATAGCAAAAAGTTTGTTTTCCTTCAGCATGGAGTAACTCAGAATAATTTATCTATCTGGGTTAATACTAAGATTAATTTACATTGCTTCATTACTACAGCACTTCCAGAATATAAAGAAATTGCAGCAAACTTCAATCGTTATAAACTAACTGAAAAAGAAGTAGTATTAGCTGGTTTCCCGCGTTATGATAGCTTACTATCTAAAAGTATTCTTAGAGGAAAACGTATTCTAATTATGCCCACTTGGCGAAATTATATTGTGGGGAAAAATATTGGAAATGGTAGTAATAGGCGCATTATTAATAATTCTTTTATGGAGACTTCCTACGCTCAACACTGGTTTAGCTTTTTACATTCAAAAGAATTAAAATTATTAGCCGAAAAATATGAACATAAGGTTACTTTCGCTCCTCACCCTAATATAGAACCCTATTTACCCCTATTTAAGGTTCCTTCTTATATAGAAATTTGGAAAGGGGAAGAGGCTACGGAAAGCATTCAAAACTTATTTGGAGACTCCTCAATTTTAATTACAGATTATTCTTCAGTAGCTTTTGATATGGCTTATCTTAATAAGGCTGTTATTTATTATCAATTTGATCGTGATGAATTTTTTTCAGGTGCACATACTGTTCAAAAAGGATGGTTTGACTATGAAAGCTCTGGCTTTGGTCCTGTTACTTTAACTGAACAGAACACATTTGATGCATTAAAAAATATCTTACAATCAGGATTAGATAATAAATATCTTACTCGTATTAAAGAAACTTTTCCATATCAAGATGATCAAAACTGTGAACGTGTATATCAAACTATTGTTGCATTGGATAATCCTGAAGAACGTAACAATTTGCCAATTTTAAAGAATATGATTGTTCATGCTGAACAAAATCAGGCTTGGGAATTAGCAGCTAGTCGTATTCAGATTTTGTTTGATGAAAATAGGCTAGAACAAAAAGAATTAGATGATTACTGGAATCGCTATTTGAATGCACTATTTAATAGTAAGCAGTTTAATAAATTACAAAATTTACTATTAGAGAATCCTAAATACTCTCAATATTGGCAAGCTAAAATAGATTTGCAAATTGGCAATGCTATTAAAGGAGCTAGATTCTTCGCTAAAGAAAATACTATCGGTAGCCACAAGAAGATTTTTTAATAGCTCTTCTTATATCAGCCTTTTATAAAGATAAAGAGAATACTAAAAATTTATTAAAACGACTAAATAAAATTTAGAAAAAAATACCGAGAAAAAAATACCGCTCTTTACTGGAAATAGCAAAGAAATTTTAGAACAAGATTATTTTGTAGCGTTAGCATTACTAAAAACTTATATAGATACAATAGATATGGCTAATCGAAATAGCTTAAAGCTTGAACTATTAGCTTCTTATATTTATATGAAGTTAGGTAATTTACAAGGTGCACACCAATGCCTTGTGACCTATGAAAAGCATACTAAAAATGATCCAAGCTGCCGTATAGCAATTGCAAGATTAGCAAAGCTCCGTGGTGATTTTGACAAAATGTTTATTCAGCTTAATCGTGCTTTTGAAGAAAATTTATTACTAATTCCTGAGGATTTGGCTGTTGACTATCTGAAGAAAATGCTTGACAGTGGAAACTCTGAAGGTGAAGAGTATCTGTTGAAACAATTCCGACAAAAATACTCTGAAAATTTAGAAATAGCTTTATATGAGGCCGAAAAACTTTACCAAGCTCAAAACTGGAAAGGACTAATAAAGGTTATAGATGAATTTGTCCCAACTTCGCGTGAAGCTGCTTATTTTTATATAATTGCTCTATGTCGTTTGAAAAACGATAAAACTGCACAATATTATTTTAATGATTTGACCGCTCAAGATACGTTAGCTTATTGGAAATTAGCAGCAGAAGTTGCTGAAGTTAAGGGGGATAAAGTATTGCAAGCGAAGTGCATAAGAAAGCAATTAGAGTATTTACAATAGTCACTGAGTTAAGTAAAGCCGCCGTCTGTCGGAGTTAGTTTTTCAGACGGCTGTCTTATAATGATTTATTCTAGCTCCATTGTTGGCGTGATATACTGAAGATGGTTTATTTTTGTAAGGTCTATCCCATTATCAATATCAGTGTATAGGACATTATTTCTTTCCCAAAATACATCTTTACGTATAACTTTGGCAGGGACCCCAGCAATTATGCAATTATTAGGAAAGCGTTTTTTTACAACGGAATATGCTCCTACTATGCTGCCATTCCCTATTTGTGAGCCACCCCAAATTGTTGCTCCATATGCTACCCATACTCGATAACCAATGATTATATCCTTAGACGTATTTAAACGCTTTCCTGTACGTACATCGTAGATAGGGTGTGCGTCATCGGTTCGGATTTGATTATTAGTAGCAAACATACAATCTTCACCGATAGATAGAGTGGTATGTTCAGCGACTGTAATGTAAACAGGATTTGTGCTAGTCGTTTTGCTTCCTATTTTAATAGGTACACCCTACTCCTAAACACCATTGCCCTTTCATAGAAACATTTTCACCAATATACACTTTGCTATTATGTCCTAAAAATTCTAAAAATACATTACGAAGATTTGCATTAGGATGAATAGTAACTTGATTCCCTCCCCCGAGAAATTGAAAATGGCAGTTATGTAGATTATTTGGAGCAGTGATTTTATTACCTGATGTATCATAGTAGTTGCCAGAGATTAATTCTTTTTTTCTGCTATTAACTACGGGTACGGGACGATCGGCAAAATATTGCTCAGCTCGCTCTGCGAATTTAATAAATAAAGAACAAATCTGCGAAAAATCAAGAGTGCTCACATCATACATGTATACATTATCATTCTCCAGCTTAATTAGTTTGGTATCTGGGTATATGATACTAATATTATCTATTGGGGTTTTATCTCGGTAGAATAAAATATTTTTGTTGAACTAGATCCAAACTAACTGAAAAGAATGATTCACGATCACTCTGAAAGTCGCAATATACATTTTGCTGGTAATAGATTTTAATTGATGTGGATTTCAATTTAATCGTTTTCAGTATTTCTTGTTGAAATTCTTCAGTTGTTTTGTTTATCATCTTACCTTCCACAATATATTTTTAATCTGATTATCAGAATAGATAGTAAGCAGTATGCTTACTATCTATTTGATTATAGCTAGACAAAGTCTAGCTATAAAACTATACGCTATGCGTATGGAATCAAAAGCTTAAGCGGTGAA
>NZ_PQVI01000088.1 GCF_002921145.1 Avibacterium endocarditidis | reverse complement strand
TAAAATCTGGGGGTTGAATACAGTATCTCCCCACTTATTTCAGAAGGGCTTTAAAATCCCCCCTCTATGATCTGGAAAAAATAATGAATTAATCTCCCGTGTAAATTGCCTTCATTTTTAACAAATTTTTAGAAAAGTAACGCCTGAACGCAGTGCAGCGAGTATGGACTTACTTTTCGTTAAGAAAATTTGTTAAAAATGAAGATAAGCAATTTAGTCGGGTGCCTTTTTCTTTGCCTACTTTCTTTTGAGCAAGCAAAAGAAAGTAGGTCGCTCAACGAGCTAAACTCGTTCTTAATTACAAAGAAAAAAGCGATTTGACGATAAAACAAAATTTAACCCCAAAATAAAACGCCATTCCCCACCTACAAATGCTTCACGCGTCTTTTCACCTCTTCCTGCTTCCCTGCATTAAACGGTCTGGCGTCTGGGCTGCCTAGGTAGCCGCAGACTCGGCGGGTGACGGAAACTTTTTCGCTGTCGTGGTTGCCGCACTTAGGACAGGTGAAGCCTTTGCTGGTGCAGTGAAATTCGCCGGTGAAACCGCATTCATAACATTCATCAATCGGTGTGTTGGTGCCGTAGTAAGGCACGCGGTCGTAGCTGTAATCCCACACATCTTCTAAGGCTTTGAGATTGTGCTGAATATTAGGGTATTCGCCGTAGCAAATAAATCCGCCGTTCGCCAATGGTGGGTAAGGCATTTCAAAATCCAGTTTGTCGTAAGGATTGACCTTTTTCTCCACATCTAAATGATAGCTGTTAGTGTAGTAGCCTTTGTCGGTTACGCCAGTTATCACGCCAAATTGTTTGGTGTCTAAACGACAGAAGCGGTCGCATAAATTTTCGCTTGGGGTGGAATAAAGGCTAAACGCGTAGCCAGTTTCTTGTCGCCATTGTTTGGTGGTTTGGGCTAAATACTCCACAATCGCAATGCCTTTTTGTCGCAATTGTTCATCATCATAAATATGATGTTGCGGATAAAGCGCATTAATGGTTTCGTGAATGCCAATATAGCCAAGGGAAATGGAAGCACGGCCATTTTTGAAGATCTCTGCCACGTTGTCATCAGCTTTCAATCGCACGCCACACGCCCCCTCCATATATAAAATAGGGGCAACTCGTGCTTTGGTATTTTCAAGGCGAGCAATGCGCGTCATTAAGGCTTTTTTCGCGATAGCAAGGCGTTCATCAAGTAAGGCATAAAAACGCTGCTCATCGCCTTTGGCTTCAAGTGCGATACGCGGTAAATTCAGGCTAACTACGCCAAGGTTATTGCGTCCATCGTGCTGTAATTCACCGTCTTGTTCATACGCGCCTAAAAAACTGCGGCAACCCATTGGTGCTTTGAAAGAGCCAGTTACTTTGACCACTTGTTCATAATTGAGAATATCGGGATACATTCGTTTAGAAGCACATTCCAACGCCAGTTGTTTGATGTCGTAATTAGGATCGCTAGCTTGTTGGTTTACGCCTTTTTTAATAGTAAAAACCAATTTCGGGAAGACGGGCGTTTTGTGATTTTTGCCTAAGCCACGAATGCGGTTGCGTAAAATGGCTTGCTGAATTAAACGCGCTTGCCAGCTCGTGCCTAAACCAAAACCAAAGGTAACAAAAGGGGTTTGCCCGTTGGACGTGTGAAGCGTATTCACTTCATATTCCAAGGATTGGAACGCGTCAAAACAATCCTTTTCAATCAACGCCTTGGCATAATTTTCAGGCTCAGGTACATTCCATTGCTGGGCGGTTTTTAAATGCTTTTCATAACTCAGTTGTACATAGGGTACAAGCACTTCATCAATGCGATTAATGGTTGTGCCGCCGTAAATATGGCTCGCGACTTGGGCAATAATCTGCGCGGTAACTGCCGTTGCCGTACCGATAGATTTCGGTGGTTCAATTTCTGCATTACCCATTTTAAAACCTTGGGTGAGCATTCCTTTAAGATCCACCAACATACAATTAAACATTGGGAAGAATGGCGCGTAGTCCAAATCGTGATAATGAATTTCCCCTTTTTCGTGGGCTTCCACCACATCACGCGGCAGAATGTAACGCTTGGCATAATGTTTCGCCACAATGCCTGCCAGTAAATCCCGCTGCGTTGGGATCACTTTCGCGTCTTTGTTGGCATTTTCATTGAGCAATTCCACGTTGCTTTGCTCAATCAGCCCTTCAATTTCACGCGTGAGCTGGCTACGTTTTTCCCGTGCTAAATCACGATCGTGGCGATACTCAATATAAGCTCGTGCGACTTGCGGATAATCGCTCGCCATTAACTGATTTTCAACCAGTAGCTGAATGTCGTGGATGTCAATTTCCTGCTGATACTTAGCAAAAATGCCATTGGCAACCTGTTGCCCCATTTTTTGCCAATAATCGTCCTGCTCAATGCCAACCGCCAATGCCGCTTTACGAATAGCATTGATGATGCGCTGAATATCAAATTGTGCGCGTGAACCATCGCGTTTAATCACAAAAACGAACTCATTGTAAAACCCCTATATCTTGTGTCTTTATAATTCTGAAAGCACTATATATAGATATTTTGCTAAATTCAACAGACAAAAATTAGGGTTTTGTAGCTTGTTTTTTGAACGAAATGGAGTGAATGAGTTGATTTTACTGGGCTATTTTTATCTTTGTTGATGAGAATTGTTCTCAATTAAATGTTTTGTTTTATTGATTTAGATCAAAGTTTATAAAAATAAAAGTGCGGTGGAAAATTCAGCAATTTTTGCGGTTAGGGAAAAAATTGATAATAAAAATGCGGTGAAAAATCACCGCACTTTATTACTTATACATTTTTTCAATTTGTGCTTTATAACGCTCTAAAATCACCTTGCGGCGTAGTTTTAAGGTCGGCGTAATTTCGTTCATTGCGGTAGTGAAAGCCTGTGGTAGCAGGGTGAATTTCTTCACTTGTTCAAAGCTCGCTAGCTCTTTCTGTAATTCATTTAAGCGTTTTTCAAAAAGCTGAATAATTTCGGAATGTTTGATTAACTCCATACGATCTTGATATTTGATATTGAGCTTTTTTGCATATTCTTCCAAGGAAGCAAAACAAGGCACGATCAAGGCGGAAACATATTTTTTCGCATCAGCGATCACGGCAATTTGCTCAATAAATTTATCTTTACCGATTTTGCCTTCAATGTGCTGTGGCGCAATATATTTGCCGTTTGAGGTTTTCATCAGCTCTTTGATGCGATCAGTGATGTAAAGATGGCCTTGTTCATCTAATTGACCTGCATCACCAGTTTTTAAGAAACCATCAGCAGTAAAAGCGGCAGCTGTTTCTTCTGGTTTTTTGTAATAACCACGCATTACCATTTCACCACGCACTAAGATTTCATCATTTTCGCCAATTTTCACTTCCGCACCCGGCATTAGCTTGCCGATAGAATTTGGCTCGAAATGATCATCTTCCCAGCACGAAACAGTGGCGGTGGTTTCCGTCATACCATAGCCTAGCTTAATGTTAATGCCAATGCTGTGGAAAAATAGCCCAATGGTAGGTTCTAATTTTGCTCCGCCACAGGGCATCATACGAATACGTCCACCGAGTAGGTTGCGTAATTTGCTCAGCACCAATTTATCCGCTAAGAAAAATTGCTGTTTAAGCCAAAATGGAATGGGTTGTTTTTGGCTTTTACGATCAAAATAACGATGTCCCACGCTCATTGCCCAGTTAAATAAGGCACGGCGAAGCTTTGGCGCTTGCTGCACTTTATCGTGGATCGCGGTGTAAATTTTCTCATAAAAACGTGGTACGGCGCACATTAATGTAGGACGGATTTCACTTAACGCTGCACGCACTTGATCGGTGTTTTCAAGATAACAGTTCACCGCGCCACGGTGTAGCACATAGGCCACCCACGCACGTTCAAAAATATGAGAGAACGGCAGGAAAGAAAGAGAAACGTCCTGTTCTGTAATCGGTTTCAATGCTTGATCGTGAGCTTTTAGCTGATGAGCAAGGTTGGCATAATCCAACATTACGCCTTTTGGCTCACCTGTAGTGCCAGAAGTATAAATCAGGGTAAATAGATCATTGAGTTGTTTTTCATCAAGACGCTGTTGTAATTCTGCGGAATTCGTGTGCGAGCCTGTTGCGATAAAGTCTGCCCAATGGCAAGCCAGTGGGTGATCGTGTAGTTGAATGCTGTCTTTCATCGCGACAATATGTTGTAACTGCGGGCAATCTGCAACGATTTGTAGCGCCTGATCATACTGTTCTTGATCGCCAACAAACAGAATTTTAATATCGGCATCATTAATGATAAATGCTGCTTGTTGTGCGGTGTTCGTGGCGTAAATAGGCACGGTAACAGCGCGAATTTGCAAAGTGGCAATATCAGCGACTGTCCAGCGCGGCATATTGTGTGCAAAAATACCAATTTTATCTTGTACATCAATATGATGAGCAAGCAACGCAAGAGAAAGGGCGTTTACTTGCTGTTGAAAGTCTGCCCAAGAAATATCGTGCCATTGTTGATTTTCAAAATAACGAAGTGCGGTGTTATTTTTAATGTTTTTGCCTGCTGTTGAAAGCGGCTAACAAAATGAAAATCAAGGGTATTTGTCATTCTTCTTTTCCTATTTAACAAATCGTTTTTAACAAATCGCTGAGTTTTAGCGTACAGCTGTAAGGCTAAATATAATCGTTAATGAAAGAAAAAGCGAGAAAAATCCGTTGAAAACTACGGATAACCAGTGATTTTGTGAGCAATATAACAGTTTTAGCGAGCGAACAGCTGTTCATTTTTATCTAGAAAAGACAGGATATTCTTAGCGAAAAGTAGGCAGGGAAATCAGAGATAATCAATTACAGCAATAAAAATGTGGCGAAAAAAAACCGCACTTTAAAAGTGCGTGCGGGCGGCTTGCTTAATTTTAAAGGGTTTTTTTTTAATTAGCCTTTGTATGTAGTTGTGAATGTGAGCTACTAAGTCTAATACTTTGTTTGAATAACCTGTTTCGTTGTCGTACCAAGATACTAATTTAACGAAAGTATCAGTTAATGCGATACCTGCTTCAGCATCGAATACAGAAGTTAATGCGCAGCCGTTGAAGTCTGTTGATACTACTGCATCTTCAGTGTAGCCTAAAACGCCTTTCAATTCGTTTTCAGAAGCACGTTTGATTTCTGCACAGATTTCAGCGTAAGTTGCTGGTTTTTCAAGGTTTACAGTTAAATCAACTACAGACACGTTTGGTGTAGGAACACGGAATGCCATACCAGTTAATTTACCATTTAATTCAGGAATTACTTTACCTACTGCTTTCGCTGCACCTGTTGAAGATGGAATGATGTTTTGAGAAGCACCACGACCGCCACGCCAGTCTTTCGCTGAAGGACCATCAACGGTTTTTTGCGTTGCAGTTGTTGCGTGAACAGTTGTCATTAAACCGTCTTTGATACCCCATTTGTCGTTAATTACTTTCGCTAATGGTGCTAAACAGTTTGTTGTACAAGATGCGTTTGAAACGATGTCTTGACCAGCATAAGTATCAAAGTTTACGCCGTTTACGAACATTGGCGTCGCATCTTTAGAAGGACCAGTTAAAACAACTTTTTTCGCGCCAGCTTCAATGTGTTTGCGAGCAGTTTCATCTGTTAAGAAGATACCTGTTGCTTCAACTGCGATATCAACACCGATTTCGTTCCATTTAAGGTTTGCAGGATCACGCTCAGAAGTTACACGGATTGTTTTACCGTTCACCACTAAATGACCGTCTTTCACTTCAACAGTGCCATCGAAACGACCGTGCGTTGAATCATATTTCAACATATAAGCCATATATTCAACGTCAATTAAGTCGTTGATACCTACAACTTCGATGTCATCACGTTGTTGTGCTGCACGGAATACGATACGACCGATACGGCCGAAACCATTGATACCAATTTTAATAGCCATAAGTTTTTCACCTATAATTTAAGTTAAACAAAAGGGTTACGGTGCATAGAAAGCATTCTATTTTCCGTTCGCGGTGGATTATAGCACGCTTTTTAGGTAGGGTGAAACTAACTCGCAAGAAAACCGTAAAACATTTGTGATCTACATCAAAACTTTGCGGATCAGCCAGTTAGCTTGTTTTTATTTTGTTAAAATTAAATGAAAAAATACCGCACTTCTAATGATTTTTTTCCGATTTATCGGCATAATGAACGAAATTTGATGAAAATGTAAGGATAAACAATGAGCCAAGGTAACCTTTATATTATTTCAGCCCCAAGTGGCGCGGGGAAATCGTCTTTAATCGCCGCCTTATTGGCGAAAGACAATGGGCGTGAAATGATGGTTTCTGTTTCCCATACCACGCGTGCGCCGCGCCCCGGTGAAGTGGACGGTGTGCATTATCATTTTGTCAGTAAAGACGAATTTGAACGTCTAATCGAACAAGATTTGTTCTTGGAATATGCCAAAGTGTTTGGCGGCAATTATTATGGTACGTCCTTGCCGACTATTGAAAAAAGTTTGGCGCAGGGCATTGATGTTTTTTTAGATATTGATTGGCAAGGGGCGCAACAAATTCGCGCTAAATTACCGCAGGTTAAAAGTATTTTTATTTTGCCCCCTTCGGTTGAAGAATTGGAACGCCGTTTAATTGGACGCGGGCAGGATAGCGCAGAAGTCATTGCTGATCGTATGGCAAAAGCCACCAGTGAAATGTCCCACTATGACGAATATGATTATGTGATTATTAATGATAATTTCGAGCAAGCCGTGGCGGATTTACAACACATTTTGCGTGCGGAATGTTTAACTAGAAGTTATCAACAAGCGCAAAATATCGCTTTAATTCATCAATTACTGGCAAAATAATTGACATTTTAGTATCATTAGATCCCTTTTATTTATTGAAGAATTTTAACTGATTGGAGTAAATTTATGGCTCGTGTAACAGTGCAAGATGCGGTAGAGCAAATTGGTAACCGTTTTGATTTAATTTTAACCGCAGCACGCCGTGCAAGAGAATTACAATTACATTTGCGTGAACCTTTAGTTCCAGAAGATAACGATAAACCAACGGTAATCGCCTTGCGTGAAATTGAAAAAGGCTTGATTAACAACGAAATTATGAATGCGCACGAGCGTCAAGATGCTTTAGAGCAAGAAGCAACAGAGCATCACGCAGTGTCTTTATTATCTTCATAAGCGATAAAAGTGCGGTTGTTTTTGTTGTTCCATTTTTTTATCATTGGCAATAATAAAATTTGAATAAAAGTTAGGTGTCCTTTGTACTTATTTGAACGTTTAGAGCATATTATCCGAGGCTATTTACCGCCTGAACAAATTGAATTAGTAAGACGTGCATACGTTATCGCACGAGATGCACACGAAGGACAATCTCGCTCCAGTGGCGAGCCGTACATTACTCACCCTGTTGCGGTGGCATCAATTATTGCAGAAATGCGTTTAGATCATGAAGCCGTGATGGGCGCATTGTTGCACGATGTGATTGAAGACACCCCTTACACCGAAGAACAACTCAAAGAAGAATTTGGCGCGAGTGTTGCTGAAATTGTGGAAGGCGTATCTAAATTAGATAAGCTCAAATTCCGTACCCGCCAAGAAGCCCAAGTGGAAAATTTCCGCAAAATGATTTTGGCGATGACCAAAGACATTCGCGTTGTTCTGATCAAACTGGCTGACCGCACCCACAATATGCGTACCCTTGGCGCATTACGCCCTGACAAAAGGCGTAGAATTGCGAAAGAAACCTTGGAAATTTACGCCCCACTTGCCCATCGTTTAGGGATCGAACATATCAAAAATGAACTGGAAGATCTCGGCTTTGAAGCAATGCACCCACAGCGTTATGCCGTCTTACAAAAAGTCATTCAAATTGCACGCGGTAACCGCAAAGATATGATCGAACGGATTTCTGATGAAATCAAAGGGCGTTTAGCAGATGTGGGCATTGAAGCGCGCGTATTTGGGCGAGAAAAACATCTTTATGCCATTTATCAAAAAATGCGCTTAAAAGATCAGCAATTTCATTCCATTATGGATATTTATGCGTTCCGTGCAGTGGTGAAAGATGTGGACACTTGCTACCGAGTGCTAGGGCAAATGCACGGTTTGTATAAGCCACGTCCGGGGCGAGTGAAAGATTATATCGCCGTGCCGAAAGCAAATGGCTATCAATCCCTGCATACTTCGATGATCGGCCCACACGGCGTTCCGGTGGAAGTGCAAATTCGCACGGAAGAAATGGATCAAACCGCGGAAATGGGCGTGGCGGCGCATTGGGCGTATAAACAAGGTGGTAAGAATGATAGCACCACCGCACAAATTCGCGCGCAGCGCTGGTTGCAAAGTCTGATTGAGTTGCAGCAAAGTGCGGGTAATTCTTTTGAATTTATTGAAAGTGTCAAATCAGAATTTTTCCCGAAAGAGATTTATGTGTTTACCCCGAAAGGGCGTATTGTGGAATTGCCAGTGGGTGCCACCCCAGTAGATTTCGCTTATGCGGTGCATTCTGGCATTGGCAATGCCTGTATCGCAGCCAATGTGGATCGCAAACCTTATCCCCTTTCACAGCCACTGCAATCAGGGCAAACTATTGAAATTATTACCGCACCGACAGCACAACCTGATGTGGGCTGGCTGAATTTTGTGGTAACCGCAAAAGCCCGTTCTAATATTCGCCACGCCTTTGAAAAATCTGCGTTCAGATACGGCGATCGTTCTTGGCAAACGCCAACTTACTAATGCGTTGTTACCACATAAATTAGAACAAATCCCTGAGCAACGTATTGATGAATTATTAAGCGATCTAAAACTTAATCGTTTTGAAGATTTATTGGCGGAAATCGGTTTAGGTAACCAAATGAGTGCGGTGATTGCCTATCGTTTATTAGGTGAAAGCATTGAAATTGATACAGACGGCGATCTTAGCAACAATAAAAATATTTTTGCCATTAATGGCAATGAAAGCCTGCTTACCACCTTTGCGCAATGTTGCCACCCAATTCCGGGTGATCCAATTGTGGCATACGCAAGCCCAGGGAAAGGCCTAGTGGTGCATCACGAGGCTTGTGCAAATTTGCGTAATCGAAAAGAAAATCCTGAACATTTCACCCCAGTTACTTGGGAGAAAAGCGATAACAAAGTGGAATTTGAAACCGAATTACGCATTGAAATGATTAATCAGCAAGGGGCGCTGCCGAATTTAACCTCTAATATTTCCGCGATGGATAGCAATATTCACAGCATTTGGACGGAAGAACAAGACGGCCGTTTATATCAAATCGTGGTGTTGCTCACGGCAAAAGATACCCATCATTTAAGTCAAATTATGCGTAAAATCAAAACCTTACCAGGTTTTGTCAGCATTGAACGTAATATAAATCGCTAATGGCTACGGAAATTCTTGGTGCAGTTCCGCTGACTACACTTTCTGGTGTAGGCGCAGCAGTTTCGGCAAAATTGAGCCGAATTGGCATTAATAATCTGCAAGATTTGCTTTTTCATCTGCCTAGCCGTTATGAAGACCGCACAAGAATTACGCCCATAATCGATCTTCGCCCTGAACAATATGCCACAATTAGCGCCACGGTTCAGCTTTGCGAAGTGCAATTTGGACGCCGCCCAATTTTAACTGTAGTAGTGTCGGACGGCACATCAAAATTACCTACGTTTTTTCAATTTCAATGCCGCAATGCGAAACAGCTTTCAAGTGGGAACGAAAGTGAAAGCCTTTGGCGAGATCAAACGAGGTCGCTTTATGGCAGAAATTCATCACCCTGAATATCAAATTATTCGTGATGATGCCCCTTTGGTAATGGCTGAAACCCTGACGCCAATTTATCCTACCACAGAAGGCTTAAAACAAAATTCTTTACGCAAATTAACGGATCAAGCGCTGGCTTTGCTTGATAAAATTCAGTTGCCCGAAATTTTGCCTGATGAATTTAATCCTTATCCATACAGTTTGAAAGAGGCGATCCGATTTTTGCACTGCCCACCGCCTGATGTTTCTTTAGAAATGTTGGAAAAAGGGCAACACCCCGCACAAGTGCGGTTAATTTTTGAAGAATTATTAGCGCATAATTTAGCAATGCAAAAAGTGCGGTCAAATATTCAGCAGTTTTTTGCTCTGCCCTTGCAATATCAAACGGATCTCAAATCTCGCTTTTTACAGCGTTTGCCCTTCAGCCCCACTAATGCACAATGCCGCGTGGTGCAGAATATTGAGCAGGATTTGCAAAATACCTACCCAATGATGCGATTGGTGCAAGGCGATGTTGGCTCAGGAAAAACCCTTGTTGCTGCGTTGGCAGCCTTGGTGGCGATCGATAATCAAAAGCAAGTGGCACTTATGGCGCCGACAGAAATTTTGGCGGAACAGCATTTTGCCAATTTCCAAGCGTGGTTTGAACCGCTTGGTATCAAGGTAGGTTGGCTGGCTGGCAAAGTGAAAGGCAAGGCACGCCAAGCGGTACTTGAACAAATGAAAGCGGGTGAGGTGCAAATGATTGTTGGCACGCACGCCCTATTTCAGCAAGATGTGGAATTTCACGATTTAGCCTTAGTGATCATTGATGAACAACATCGCTTTGGCGTTCATCAGCGGCTAATGTTGCGGGAAAAAGGCGAAAAATCAGGCAATTACCCTCATCAATTAATTATGACCGCCACCCCTATTCCGCGTACCTTAGCAATGACGGTGTATGCGGATTTAGATACATCAGTTATTGATGAATTACCTCCAGGGCGAACGCCGATTACCACTGTTGCAATTTCAGAAGAGCGCCGTGCAGAAATTGTCGCACGCGTATATCAGGCTTGCGTGAATGAAAAACGGCAAGCCTATTGGGTTTGTACGCTCATTGATGAAAGTGAAGTGCTGGAAGCACAAGCAGCGGAAGCCATTTGGGAAGATTTAACCAAAGCGCTGCCAAATTTACGCATCGGTTTAGTTCACGGGCGAATGAAACCCACTGAAAAACAAGAGATTATGGCAAGTTTCAAAGCAGCCGAGTTAGATGTATTGGTGGCAACCACCGTGATTGAAGTGGGTGTAGATGTGCCTAATGCCAGCTTGATGATTATTGAAAATGCCGAACGCCTTGGGCTATCTCAACTTCACCAGTTGCGTGGTCGAGTTGGGCGCGGAAGTACGGCATCTTTCTGTGTTTTAATGTATAAGCCTCCGCTTGGTAAGGTGTCGAAAAAACGCTTGCAAGTATTGCGTGAAAGCCAAGACGGCTTCTATATTTCGGAAAAAGATCTGGAAATTCGTGGGCCGGGGGAAGTGTTAGGCACAAAACAAACGGGCGTGGCCGAATTTAAAGTGGCGAATTTAATGCGTGATCGTAAAATGATCCCGACTGTACAACATTATGCCAGAGAAATGATCGTGAAATATCCCCAACTTTCTGAAGCTTTAATTCAGCGTTGGCTTGATGAGAAAACCATTTATTCCAATGCGTAACACGAGCCTTTTGCTTGAGATATAGCGAGCGAAGGTATAAGATCGACGCAACATCAATTTGATTTTCAATAATTAATGACAAATTCACCAACCATTCTTTTTTTGACTCGGGCATCGGCGGTTTAAGTGTCTATCGCGAAGTGAAAACGCTGCTACCAAATTGCCACTATCTTTATTGCCTCGATAACGCATTTTTTCCTTATTCTGAAAAAGAAGAGCAAGCCATCATTGAACGTTGTGTCGCGATCTGTAAAAAAATTGAACAGGATTACCCGCTGGATCTCATCGTTATCGCTTGCAACACCGCAAGCACGGTCGTGTTGCCCTCATTGCGTGATGCTTTTACCTGCCCGATTGTGGGAACAGTTCCTGCCATTAAACCCGCCGCACAAAAAACCGAAAGCGGTGTCATCGGGTTGCTTGCCACGAAAGGCACGGTGAAACGCCCTTATGTGGACAAGTTAATTCAAGATTATGCGAGTGAATGCCGAGTAAGCAAACTGGGCAGTACCGAATTAGTCAAAATGGCAGAGGAAAAATTGCAAGGTAAGCCGGTTGATCCCATTCGGCTTTTGTTAGAAATCAAAGATTGGCGAGAAGATCTGGCATTGGATACGGTTATTTTGGGGTGTACCCATTTCCCTTTCCTGAAATCAGAGCTAATGGCAAGTTTGCCCCAAGTGAAATATTTTCTTGATCCGAGTAAAGCGATAGCAAAGCGAGTTAAAGATCTTTTGGGCGAAGTAACAGGGCAAAGCACAAAACCGAATAAGGTTTATTGCACGCAAGAACAACATTTGCTACTTAATGTGTTTGAACAATTTGAGTTTATTGAATTAAAAACCTTATCAATGGAAAAATAAAGAAACAAAGTGCGGTACAAAAAGCCCCCCAAATTTAGACCGCACTTTACATTTCTTCAGCAAAAATTGGATGATAAACCCTCAAGGCGTTGAGAGAATAACCAAACAACAAAAAAATTAAAAATTTTTGCAAAAAAGGGGTTAGCATCGATTTCAAAAATCCCTATAATACGCTGCACACAACGACGCGACGTTGTAAACAAGTTGAAAATACACCTCGCGTCGTTGTTTTTTTGCTCTTTAACAACAATC
>NZ_PQVI01000087.1 GCF_002921145.1 Avibacterium endocarditidis | reverse complement strand
CCCCTTTTGCCTAAAGGTGCATTACAACATATTGAAAATAAAGGGGAAACTAGTGAGCAAGTGCGGTCGAAAATTATTAAGGTTCGTGAAATTCAATTTGCCCGCGCTGGAAAAATCAACGCACATTTAAGTAGTAAAGAAATTGAGCGAGATTGCAAAATTAGCTCGCAAGACGGCATTTTTCTTGAAAATACGCTCACTCAATTAGGGCTTTCTGTGCGTGCTTATCACCGCATTTTAAAAGTGGCTCGCACCATTGCAGATCTAAATAACGAAAAGCAAATCCAACCGCCCTCATTTGGCAGAAGCACTTTCATATCGAGCAATGGATCGGCTGTTGCAGAAACTTTCAAAGAATTTAGGATAGTCTGAAATTTTATAAAATTCCTAACCGCACTTTGATCTTTAGCTAATTTTGTACAAGGATAGTTACGGGAGCCATTTCTATGGATTTTTATTCGGTCATCTGTAGCAATAATCCCGTAACGCAGCTGACTAGCACTATTTTACTCATACTGAGGCCCTAAAAACAATAAATTATGCTGCCTGCAGCGGCAATGATCAAAACTCGCTCTGCATGTTGAGAGCAATAATATCCGTTAAATCCGCTTGATTTAAAAAAATCCATCGCACTTTTTTACAGAATTATTGCTAATAACAATCCATATGTGAAACGCGCAATTTTTAGCGCTCCCCTGTAAGAGTCTATACTTCCCCCTTAAGAGACTTGTAAATACTAACAATCACATCTAATTACTTCCTTACTTGCCTCTTAAAAGAGCCTACATATTCTTTTTCTTGATTCTTTATATACTCTTCTACCACTTTTACGTTTAAATCGATCGTAGTTACTGATAATTTCCATATTTATACTTTAGTTTTCCTTTCAGATAACCAATAAAACCTGATACTGAGATTTTGGGCGGAATCCTTAGATGCATATAAAAATGATCGACTAGTATTCATGCACCTCTACAATTTCTACATACTTGCAACGGCATGATTACCTTAGAATCTTCCCTAGATCTCATAACTTTATATAAATTCTACTATTCTGTATTTTAGAATAAAAACAATGTGAGGCTTACCATCCCATTTGGGGTATGATAAACTTGATCCATCATTGGCTCTATTTACCAGGATAATCCTCTCATATTCTGAATTTTAATTGCCAGCCTTATTCATTATATAGCGAAGATTTTTCTATCTATCGCTTAAGCTTTTTAATTCCATACGCATAATGTATGGCTTCTATAGCCAAACTTTGGCTAGCTATAATAAAAAAGCCTGCGACACGCAGGCTTTTCAATATCAAAATTATATTATTCAGCTGATGAAGCTTCTTCAGCAACAGCTGGACGATCTACTAGCTCAATGTATGCCATTGGAGCATTATCACCAGCACGGAAACCACATTTTAAGATACGAGTATAACCACCCGCACGTTGTGCAAAACGTGGACCTAATTCATTGAATAATTTAGCAACAGTTTCAATGTTGCGGGTACGAGCAAAAGCTAAACGACGGTTTGCAACACTATCTTCTTTTGCTAATGTAATTAACGGCTCAACTACACGACGTAATTCTTTTGCTTTTGGCAATGTTGTCTTGATGATTTCATGACTAACTAATGCACTTGCTAAATTACGGAACAGCGCTTTACGATGGCTGCTATTACGGTTTAGTTGACGACCACTCTTACGATGGCGCATGATCTTATCCTTCTCAGAAAAATCTTAACCTAATGACCACTAATCTTCAGCAATACTTGCTGGTGGCCAATTTTCAAGGCGCATACCAAGTGATAAGCCACGAGAAGCCAGCACATCCTTAATTTCAGTAAGTGATTTCTTACCAAGATTAGGTGTTTTTAATAACTCAACTTCTGTACGTTGTACTAAATCACCGATATAGTGAATTGTTTCTGCTTTCAAACAGTTAGCAGAACGAACTGTCAACTCTAAGTCATCAACAGGACGTAAAAGAATCGGATCAAATTCCGGTTTTTCCTCCTTGACTTCAGGCTGACGAACATCTCGCAAATCAACGAATGCATCAAGTTGCTCTGCTAAAATTGTTGCTGCACGGCGAATCGCTTCTTCCGGCTCAATAGTGCCATTTGTTTCTAGCTCAATAACTAACTTATCTAAGTCAGTACGCTGTTCTACACGCGTTGCTTCAACATTGTAAGCGATACGTTGAACCGGGCTATAACAAGCATCTACTAATAAACGACCAATAGGACGTTCTTCATCTTGAGAATGAACTCGAGCAGAAGCAGGAACATATCCTCTACCACGCTGTACACGAATACGCATATTGATTGATGCATTTTCATCGGTAAGATGGCAAATAACATGTTCAGGATTCACAATTTCAACATCTCCATCATGGGTGATGTCTGCTGCAACAACAGGGCCAATTCCAGATTTGCTTAGTGTCAGAAATACATTATCTTTATTCTGTACTTTAACCGCTAGGCCTTTCAAGTTTAGAAGCACTTCAAGAATATCTTCTTGAACACCTTCTTTGCTACTATACTCATGCAATACCCCATCAATTTCCACTTCAGTTACAGCACAACCTGGCATTGAAGATAGAAGAATTCGGCGTAATGCATTACCTAGAGTATGGCCGAAACCACGCTCTAACGGTTCTAAGATCACTTTAGCGTGAGTAGAGCTAATTTGCTCAATATCAACTAAATGTGGTTTTAAAAATTCTGTAACAGAACCCTGCATTTTATCCTCTCTTTGCTACGAAGCTTTAACTATTATTTAGAGTAAAGCTCTACGATCAGATGTTCGTTAATGTCTGCTGATAAATCAGAACGTTCAGGAACACGTTTGAACACACCTTCCATTTTAGCAGCATCAATTTCTAACCAAGTTGGTTTTTCTCTTTGCTCTGCTAATTCTAATGATGCTTTAATACGAGCTTGTTTCTTAGATTTTTCACGAATAGCTACAACATCATTTACTGACACTTGGAAAGATGGAATGTTAACCACACGACCATTAACAACAACTGCTTTATGGCTCACTAATTGGCGAGCTTCTGCACGAGTTGCAGCAAAGCCCATGCGATAAACAACGTTATCCAATCGACCTTCTAGTAATACTAATAAATTTTCACCAGTATTACCTTTTAGACGGTTTGCCTCTTTGTAGTAGTTACGGAATTGACGCTCTAAAATACCATAGATACGACGAACTTTTTGTTTCTCACGTAACTGACTACCATAGTCTGACAAACGAGGTTTACGAGCACCATGTTGACCTGGCGCTGTATCAATTTTACATTTTGAATCAATCGCGCGTACTCCTGACTTAAGGAATAAGTCAGTACCTTCACGACGGCTTAGCTTGAGTTTTGGACCCAAATATCTTGCCATTTTCTTTCTCCAACTATCCTAATACGTCTTATACACGACGTTTTTTCGGTGGACGACAACCGTTATGTGGAATCGGGGTAACATCAGTGATGTTTGTGATGCGGAAACCCGCTGCATTTAATGCACGGATTGTCGATTCACGACCAGGACCCGGTCCTTTTACCATAACTTCCAAGTTCTTTAAGCCAAATTCTTTGACCATTTCCGCACAACGCTCTGCCGCAACCTGTGCAGCAAACGGTGTTGATTTACGAGAACCACGGAAACCTGAACCACCAGCAGTAGCCCATGCTAGAGCATTACCTTGACGGTCAGTAATAGTAACGATTGTATTATTGAAAGATGCGTGAATGTGAGCAACGCCATCTACTACTTGTTTTTTTACACGTTTACGTGCACGAACTGGTGTTTTTGCCATTTAATTTACCCCGACTTATTTCTTGATCGGCTTACGTGGACCCTTACGGGTACGCGCATTAGTTTTAGTACGTTGACCACGCACCGGTAAGCTACGACGATGACGTAAACCACGATAACAACCTAAATCTAATAGGCGTTTAATGTTAAGTGTTACTTCACGACGTAAGTCACCTTCAACGGTAAATTTACCAACTTCATCACGCAGTTTATCAATCTGCTCTTCAGACAATTCTCTGATCTTAACGTCTTCAGCAATTCCTGTTGCAGCACAAATAGCTTTTGCTCTAGTTTTGCCGATACCGTAAATTGATGTTAATGCAATTACAGTATGTTTTTGATCAGGAATGTTAATGCCTGCAATACGGGCCACTATGCACTCCTATTATTTTAACTAATTTGACATACTGATCTTGAAAAGCCCGTTTTCAGGATACTCAAACAGTATGTCAAGGACATAAATGAGCTGAGCATTATATATGCCCAGCTGGTTCTTTGCAAGAAAAATATGAATTAACCTTGACGTTGTTTATGTTTAGGGTCGCTACATAATACACGAACAACACCTTCACGTTTAACAATTTTACAGTTACGACATAATTTCTTTACGGAAGCACGAACTTTCATTGCTTATCCCTTTTACTATATGAGCATTACTGCCCAAAACCTTTAAGGTTTGCTTTTTTCAACGCAGATTCATATTTTGTTGACATTAAATGACTTTGAACCTGAACGATGAAATCCATAATTACCACTACAACAATCAGCAAAGATGTACCACCGAAATCGAATTGAACATTCCACGCTGACGTCATAATATAAGGAACCAAACACACGAACGTAATATATAGACCGCCAATTAAAGTCAAACGGGTCATAATCTTATCAATATAACGTGATGTTTGTTCACCTGGTCTAATTCCTGGAATAAATGCACCAGATTTCTTCAAGTTTTCTGCTGTATCACGCGGATTGTACTGCATCGCCGTATAGAAGAAACTAAAGAAGACAATAGCTACTGCATAAACGATCAAATATAAAGGCTGACCTGGATGCAATAGCATTGATAAGTCAGTTAACCAATCTAAACTTGCCCCTTGTCCAAACCAAGATGTAATAGTGGCCGGAAACAAAATAATACTTGAAGCAAAGATAGCAGGAATTACACCAGCCATATTTACTTTAAGAGGTAAGTGAGTGGTATGACCGCCAAGAATTTGACGACCTTGCTGACGTTTTGCATATTCAACTTTAATTCTACGCTGTCCTCTCTCAACGAAAACAACAAAATAAGTTACAGCAAAAACAATAGCTGCGATGAGCAACAGAACTAACAAGTGCATTTGCCCTTGACGCGCTTGCTCAATTGTTGCGCCAATTGCTGATGGTAAACCAGCAACAATACCTGCAAAAATAATTAAAGAAATACCATTCCCAATGCCTCGCTCGGTAATCTGCTCACCTAACCACATTAAGAACATTGTACCTGTAACTAAACTAATCACAGCAGTAAAGTAAAACCAAATCCTAAATTAGGCACTAATCCTGGCAACATATTAGGTAATCCAGTAGAAATACCGATTGCCTGGATCGTTGCAAGAACTAGCGTCGAATAGCGAGTATATTTACTAATTTTTCGACGACCGGCTTCACCTTCTTTCTTTAATTCTGCTAAAGCAGGATGAACCGTTGTCAGTAACTGGATAATAATTGATGCCGAAATATACGGCATAATACCCAACGCAAATACTGAGGCTCGGCTCAAAGCACCACCAGAGAACATATTAAACATATCAATAATGGTGCCTTTTTGCTGCTCAAGTAATTGAGCCAAAACAGCCGCATCAATACCAGGAACCGGAATGAAAGAACCAATACGGAAAACAATAAGTGCACCGAGCACAAATAATAATCGACTTTTCAGTTCACTTGTACCGCTTTGAGCACTTCTACTTTGATAACCTGGTTGTTTAGCCATTTATTAATTATTCCTCAACAGAACCGCCAGCTGCTTCAATTGCTGCTTTAGCGCCTTTAGTTACGCGTAAACCACGAACAGTTACAGCGCCTTTTACTTCGCCTGAAAGAATAACTTTTGCAAATTGAATATCTTTAGTTAATACATTAGCCGCTTTTAAGGTATCTAATGTTACAACATTACCTTCAACTTTTGCTAAATCATTCAAACGAACTTCCGCAGTTACCGCTGATTTCATTGAGGTAAAACCGAATTTCGGTAAACGACGATATAAAGGCATTTGACCACCCTCGAACCCGCGACGAACACCGCCACCAGTACGAGATTTTTGACCTTTATGACCACGACCACCTGTTTTACCTAAGCCAGAACCAATACCACGACCTAAGCGTTTTGCACTATGTTTAGCACCTTCAGCCGGAGATAGAGTATTTAAACGCATTCTCTTATTCCTCCACTTTAACCATATATGAAACTTGGTTAATCATCCCACGTACAGCAGGAGTATCGATTAACTCAACAGTATGGTGCATACGGCGAAGACCTAGTCCACGCAAGGTAGCTTTATGCTTCGGTAAACGAGCGATAGAACTACGAACTTGAGTTACTTTAATAGTTTTAGCCATTGTCCATTACCCCAAAATTTCATCAACGGTTTTGCCACGTTTAGCAGCAACCATTTCTGGTGATTTCATATTTGCTAGTGCATCAATTGTTGCACGAACAACGTTAATTGGGTTAGTTGAACCGTATGCTTTAGAAAGAACGTTACGAACACCAGCAACTTCTAATACTGCACGCATTGCACCGCCTGCAATAATACCAGTACCCTCACTCGCCGGTTGCATAAATACACGAGAACCTGTGTGAGTACCTTTAATTGGGTGTTGTAAAGTGCCTTCATTCAAAGCCACAGTAATCATATTGCGACGAGCTTTCTCCATCGCTTTTTGGATCGCTGCCGGAACTTCGCGCGCTTTACCATAACCAAAACCAATACGACCATTACCATCGCCAACTACTGTCAATGCAGTAAAGCTCATGATACGACCACCTTTAACTGTTTTTGATACACGGTTTACCGCGATTAGCTTCTCTTGCAGTTCACCAGCTTGTTTTTCGATGTTTGCCATCTAAAATTACCTCTATTAGAACTGTAGACCAGCTTCACGGGCAGCGTCCGCTAAAGATTGGACACGACCATGATATTTAAAACCGGAACGGTCAAAAGCAACGTCTTTAACGCCTTTTGCTAATGCTCTTTCTGCAATAATTTTACCAACTACTGCTGCAGCATCTTTATTACCGGTATATTTCACTTGCTCACTAATTGCTTTTTCAACTGTAGAAGCAGCAGCAAGCACTTCTGAACCGTTTGGTGCAATCACTTGTGCATAAATATGACGAGGAGTACGGTGAACAACCAAACGAGTTGCACCTTGTTCACGCATCATATGACGAGCACGAGCTGCACGACGGATACGAGCTGATTTCTTATCCATAGTGTTACCTTAATTATTTCTTCTTAGCCTCTTTTGTACGTACAACTTCATCAGCATAACGTACACCTTTACCCTTGTAAGGTTCAGGACGGCGATAAGCACGAATATCTGCTGCAACTTGACCGATTAATTGTTTGTCAGCACTTTTCAGAACGATTTCTGTTTGTGATGGACATTCAGCAGTTACGCCTGCAGGTAATGTATGCTCAACAGGGTGTGAAAAACCTAAACTTAATGCAACTACGTTGCCTTTCATTTGTGCTCTATAACCAACACCCACCAATTGTAACTTCTTAGTGAAGCCTTCAGTAACACCGATAACCATTGCATTAACTAATGCACGCGCTGTACCCGCTTGTGCGTCAGCACCAACTACCCCTGCACGAGGAGCAAAAGTTAATTCATTATTATCTTGTTTAACTTCAACTGAGTTATGAATAGTGCGAGATAACTCGCCATTTTTACCTTTAACTGTTAGTAGCTGTCCGTCAAGTTTTACCTCAACGCCGGCAGGAATACTAACAGGTGCTTTTGCAACACGAGACATTTTCTTCCTACCTCTCTATTAAGCTACATAACAAATAACTTCACCGCCCAAACCCGCTTGGCGAGCTGCACGATCAGTCATTACACCCTTAGATGTAGAAATTACAGCTACACCTAAACCACCCATAACTTTTGGTAATTCGTCTTTACGTTTATAAATACGAAGACCAGGACGGCTTACGCGTTGAATGCTCTCTACAACTGGTTTCCCTTGGAAATATTTTAAAGTAATTTCCAATTCAGGCTTAGCGCCTTCTAAAACTTTAACGTTTTCAATATAACCTTCCGCAGCTAATACATTGGCAATTGCCACTTTTAGCTTGGATGAAGGCATATTGATCACAATTTTATTCGCAGCTTGACCGTTACGAATACGGGTCAACATATCTGCGATTGGATCTTGCATACTCATTGTGCTTTTACTCCGATTCCAAAATAAAGTAGTAAATTACCAACTAGCTTTTTTAAGGCCAGGAATTTCGCCACGCATTGCTGCTTCACGAACCTTAATACGGCTTAATCCAAACTTACGTAAGAAACCGTGTGGACGGCCAGTTTGGTTGCAACGGTTACGTTGGCGGCTAGGGCTTGAATCACGTGGTAAAGATTGTAGCTTTAACACGGCTGCCCAACGATCTTCGTCTGATGCATTTACATCAGAGATGATTTTTTTCAACTCCATACGTTTTGCATAGAATTTCTCAGCGAGTTTTACGCGTTTTACATCGCGCGCTTTCATTGATTGTTTAGCCATTTGTAACCTGCCTTATTTACGGAATGGGAAATTAAAGGCAGCCAATAGTGCTTGACCTTCTTCATCGCTGTTCGCAGTCGTTGTGATAGTGATATCTAAACCACGAACGCGATCTACTTTATCGTAGTCGATTTCTGGGAAGATAATTTGCTCACGCACACCCATACTGTAGTTACCACGACCATCAAATGATTTCGCGCTTAAACCGCGGAAGTCACGAATACGTGGAACAGCAATTGTAATTAAACGTTCAAAGAACTCCCACATACGCTCACCGCGTAGTGTTACTTTACAACCGATTGGATATCCCTGACGGATTTTAAAGCCTGCAACAGATTTGCGTGCTTTAGTAATTAAAGGTTTTTGACCAGTAATCGCTGCTAAATCCGCAACTGCGTTATCTAGCAATTTCTTATCGGTCAATGCTTCACCCACTCCCATATTCAGGGTAATCTTTTCGATTCGTGGGACTTGCATGACAGACGAGTAGTTGAATTTCTCTTTTAATTCATTAACTACTTGATCTCTGTAGTAATCATGCAGTTTCGCCATCGCATTACTCCAGTTTTTGATTAAATAATTTCATTGTTAGATTTAAAGAAACGGACTTTTTTACCGTCTTCAAATCTAAAACCTACACGGTCAGCTTTGTTTGTTTTCGGGTTAAAAATTGCAACATTTGACGCATCAATTGGTGCTTCTTTTTTCACTAAACCACCTTCTTTTCCTAATGCAGGAACTGGTTTTTCGTGTTTAGTGATAATGTTGATACCTTCAACAACAACTTTACCGTTTGGTAACACTTTAGTTACCTTACCACGTTTGCCTTTGCTTTTACCAGCAAGAACAATCACTTCATCATTTTGACGAATTTTTGCAGCCATTTCTTACTCCTTATAGTACTTCTGGTGCCAAAGAAATGATCTTCATAAACTTCTCAGAACGAAGTTCACGAGTCACAGGTCCAAAAATACGAGTACCGATTGGTTGCTCTGTGTTATTGTTTAAAATTACACAAGCATTACCATCGAAGCGAATGACTGATCCATCTGGGCGACGAACACCCTTCTTGGTGCGCACAACAACTGCTTTTAATACATCACCTTTTTTAACTTTACCGCGTGGAATTGCTTCTTTCACAGTAATTTTGATGATATCACCAATAGCAGCGTAACGACGGTGCGATCCACCTAGAACCTTGATACACATTACACTGCGAGCGCCTGAGTTATCAGCAACGTCCAGCATAGTCTGTTCTTGGATCATCTTAGTACTCCGCTAAAATTAATAACACCCTTTCGGGACGAATCTATCCTTATAGGATAGGGAACGGATTCTACTATAAAAAATGCTATGAATGCAAGATAAAACTGACTTTCAAGTCCTATTTTTCTAAAAAAACTATTAAACTTACAAACTCAAGTGCGGTGTAATTTT
>NZ_PQVI01000086.1 GCF_002921145.1 Avibacterium endocarditidis | reverse complement strand
AAAAACCAACTCCGCTGAGTTGGTTTATGACGTTTCGTTACAATCACAATCTGGTTTGCACCTTGATGCAAGTTCCACAATTTGTCGCTCAATCACGCGTTCTGTTGGTCGGGGAATTTGGATTTTCTCTGCCAATCCCACTTCTTTGTTTTTACAAGCGCACTTTTTGCATTTCTCTAAGATTTTGCATTTCCCCATTAGATCCAAGCCTCCCCAATCAATGATTGTGTGTCCGTTGAGAAATCACGCATTGTGTCAATTTTTGCCTGAGCTATTCCCTGCTTAAAGCGTCGCTCATAAACCATCGCCATTTGCGGATCAGTAAATTCATAGTGACGCATTAACAATAAATCAGCCAATGCGCCATTCACCACCACATCGTGGTAGCGGTCGTAAATCAGCTTATCCACCTGACAGGCATTTTGCGTGGGTATGGCAAAATAATGCACAAAGAGATGCCGCTCCCTATCTTGCATAGGCGGACGTGTTAGAATAATTTTATCGCTAGGCTCAAACGCCAAATTTTCATCACGATAGCCAGCCAAAGGTTTATAGCGGAAATAACCTTGTTTACATTTGCCAAGAGAAATATTATCCACATAATGCACTTGTTCATTATCACCGCAATGCAGGTAGTAATCTTTTACCCCTGCTTGCACATCTAGGCTCACTTCTCGCTTAAGTAGCCAGCTATCCCTTGCCAGTTGTTGGCAGGCTTGGCGAAGATATTCTATCGCTACATCATCGGGGACGCCTTTGGCAACCAACGTAACGCGTGGCAGGAATAACTCCAAATCCACAAACTCAACGTCTCGCCCCACATTTTCGCAAGAAAAATTCACCGCACTTTGTTGACTAGTGATGGGCTTTAAGCAACCGCAATTCATTTTTTACCCCCTTGCGGTACTTTGGTTCCGTGAATAAAACCTTGTCGCACCTGCTCCTTAACCATTATGCTTTCTAAAAACTGCTTGTAATGAAAGGCAGACTTTTGCTGTGAAGTGGCGCTTTCTGTTTCCGCACCAAATAAACGGTATAGCGCATAATCCACTAACGCAGAATAATGCTCAGTAATCGCCTCATCTAATGGCTCATCTTCCTTGATCTTAGGCATCACCGCACAAGTCATTCTTGCATAAACGGTTTCATTTGGGCTAATTGGTGGGCTGACGGTAAACTGATTGTCCGTGTTAGGTACTTTGCTGTAACTGCGTGTTTGGCTTTGTCGGCCTGTGCAGTTACGTTTACCAAACGCGGTTGCCGCACTTTCATCAACGGATTTTAGTTTGGCAATAAAGTTACCCTGTGCATCAGTAATCGCATCCACCGAATAGAGCAGATCACAACAGCAAGGTTGTTGTAAGTCGCTGTCATCAAGCTGTGCCACAACAGTTTTCAGAAACTTATTTGGGTTTAAGCGAAAAAGCTCTTGTAATCCCTCATTGAGATAATCAATAATCAGCGGATCTTCAATTCTATCGCTGTCGATGTCGTTGTAATCGAACCGCACTCGTAAAATAATATCCGCAAGATTCATTAGTTAAGTTCCTGTTCTACATCATCCGTGCCAATCGACACTTTGGCTTTGCGAGCGGTTTTGGTTGTAGGTGTTTCCGCTTGCACGAATTGGCTTTTTTGGTGGCTGCTTAAAAGATGATTGGTGGTTGGGTTATAGCTATCGAACTTTAACCCATTCACTTGAGAACGAAAAATTGTTTTATCCATTGTGATTTCCTTGAATGAAATAAAAAGTGCGGTGAAAGTTTTGAATTTTTCCACCGCACTTTTTGATTAGTAAAATGATGGCATCATATAGCCTTCAGGCTCAAATCGACGTGCAAACTGGATTTGTGCCTTTTGTAGTAAAGACGGATCTTGCGGTAATGCCACAATTTCTAAATCAATGGCATCTACTTTGCTGTTGTAGCCATTCTCCACAATCGTGGTGATTTGCGTGAACGCATCAACGGCCGCAGTATCTACCTCTTCGACTTCTTCTTGATTATCAACGCCACCGCACTTGGTGTAAGTGGATTGATAAATCTTGCCTGAATAATCTGCCCCATTTGCGGCCACAAGGTTAAATTTAAATCCTGCAACTGGCTCACGGAAATCCATAAAAATCGATTTCACGTTAGCGTGATTTGGTTGTAAGAAAATGCGAAGTTTATCGCCTACCTCAAGATCCGTTGCATCTTTGTCATAACGGCGATCTAATTCGTGCAACAAGTCTTCCCAAGTGATTTTATCGCGGAAATGGTAGCCATCTCTGCTATCAGGTTGCAAAAAAACAGGCAATTCATTGTCAGTATCAACCGAGCAACCCTTGCAGCTATTGCCATATTCAGGGGCGATGCCCCCTTTCGCTAAAATATAAAGTGCCATAGTATTACGCTCCTTATTCTTCTACTACAACGGCAGCTACAACAACAGATGCACCTGTTAATGCAACCACATCAAAGTCAAATTGACCAACCAACCAAATATCACGCTTGATAGTTTGCCATTCAAGGAAATCAAGGGACATTGGTGCGGCAATGTGTTCAGGGTTTACCATCATTACATATTCCACACGTTTACCATTGCCCGTTTTGTCGAAGGTTGGCATTGCGATAGTTGAATACAATTCCATTCCTAGCATTGGTGAAGTGATACCAGTGATAAGCGGATTATTATTCAAACAACAGCCCGCACCTAATGCAGATTGTTCATCAAGCACTAAGTCATAAAAACCTGGTGTTGCCACCACTTTAACTAAACCACAGTTGCCCGCACTTTCGGTTAACACGCGTTTCATCCGTTTTAACACGGTTGAAGCTTTAGTATTACCTTCACCTACAACAATTGGGTTGTCTGAGCTACCTAAGTTGATATTCTTTGAGTTACGCCCAGCTTTCGTCCCTACGTTATAGCGATAGGCGTGTGCCATAATAGAGCGTAAACCATAGTATTCCACTTCGGCAGCCAAAGCTTGCCCAATTGACGTTTCATAGCCACCTTGTACGGTGTTCCAGCGTTCACCTAAGCGTGTTGCTTCACGGCGAGAGAATTTCTTCTCAAGATCGATGTTTTGACACAGGGTGATTTCCCCTGATTTAAACGGATTATTAGGTTCCCATACTTCTCCGTTCCAGTTGCCACCAGTAAAACCGCCCACTGAAATATCAGTGATGATGTCATACACGGCTTTAGGTGCTTGATCTAAGCCTAAGTTTTCAATGCTGTACTTAGGATTTACGATTTGCAGTAACACCGAATGACGGCACGTTTCTGCAATAATAAGATTGAGGTTTTTCTCAGGGACACGAGAAAGCGATGCACCGCTATAGTCAGCGGCCTTGATAACTGCTCCCATATTATTTCCTTATTTAGTCAATGTCATATTCATCCTGAAGCTTGCGTAATTCCTCCGTTTGTCCGGTGTTCATTAAAATCCGCATTTTGCTGATAACTTCAGGGGTTAGTTTCTTTTTGCCTAAACCAGCTTTTCTATTCATCGCTGTGCCACTATTACTCGGTGGTGCCGTAACAGCTGGCTTAGAGGGGTGTTGAGATTGATTGAACTCATCCACTAAGGCGCGGAACTGCGGAAGTTTCTCAATATCATAGGTTTTGCCGATATGTCCTACAAACATTGCAGCGGTGTTGCCATAAAAATCTACCACCTTGCTATTTAAGAATTGTGTGAACGCCGAGTTGTTCATCAACCCTTGTAGCTCTGGTACGGTATCATTTAAGGCTTGGATAAAGGCTTGTTGGCGAGTTTGTTGCGCTTGTTGTTCTTGCGCTTGTTTTAACCGCTCATCAACGATCTTGCCAATATCTTCAGGCGGTTGCGTAGGTGGATTAGCTGGCTGACGCAGACGATCTAACAGTTTTTTCCCAGTGGCACCGAGTAGCGAAATGATTTCCTCTTCTTCAGTTGTGCTGAGTTCATCTTCTGCTTTTTGTGGTGGTTGGGTTTCGGGCTGTTTTTGCTGCTCAAGTTGCTGTTGCAACGCTGCGAGCTTTTCTTCTGCTTCTTTCGCCTTTAGCTCCGCTTGTTGGCGAGCTTCAGCTTCTGCAAGCAAGCGTGCATTGGTGCTTTTATGCGCTTCTTGCTCTTTGTTTAATCTTCCTTTCCACGCCTTAACATCGTTATCTTCTTGTTCGATGTTGGTTTGTGGTGGTTCAATCTGTAGTTGCTCAGATTGTTGGGGAACTTCTTCAGGGGTAGCAGGGGAGTTATCTTGTTCCTGCTCGTTATTTTCGATATGCTCACTTGGTTGCTTTTCGTCAGTGGCAAGTAGGGCTTGTCGAACCTGTGTGGGTAAGTTTCCGTATTTTTCTAAGTCTTGATGTTCCATTGGTCTTTCCTTTAAGAGATGGAATAAAAAAGCCATTCAAGATGAATGGCTTTCAGGGTGAGCGTTAAATGCTAGATGGCATTTCCGTTGTCTTTGGCGATTCACTTTCTTTAAACAGCTTGCCGGCAATTTCTGCCAATGCGTGGGCATAATGCAGGTACTCTTGCCGTAACTCAGGGTTAAGCTCAGTACGAACTTTGGTGTTGTAAGCAAGCCATTCTGAATATAAAAACGCCTGTAAGAGATAAGATAAGTTTTCGTCTATGGATAACCGATGCCGAATTTCGGTCAGCTCAGACTTTGAGCTGGTGGGCGAAAACATCTGTTTCCACAGCGGTGAGTCAGTGTTTTTCATTATGAATTACAACCGCTACAACGTTCTTTGCGTCCAGTTTGTTGTAATGGTTTTCCGCTATTGATAATACCGGCTACTTTTGCCGTGCTATCTTGAAAGCGTACTCCACTATTACCATTGGCTGGTGTTTTTACGTTACGGCGGTTTGCTAAAGGACGTAATGCCATATTGTTTCTCCCATAAAAAAGCGACTGGATTAACCGCAGTCGCATTGTCTGTTTTTTGCCATTACTGGATCATCATAGTGATCGAGTATGACCTCATTGTTGCCGTGATACTCAAAATAGTAAGTTCCCGCATCATCAATGTGAATAGCAGGATCATCAGCAGTTAAAACTACCGCTTGCTTACATTTTTTGTAGGGCATTTTGTTCACATTCACCACTAAATCTGGCTCAATAATGCAAGGGCAACAATCGTCCGTTAATGCCCAATTTGGATTACCGATTGATTGCACTCTTGCAATATGCACCGTTACCGTTTCATCACCTTCCAATCCCCACGCAATCACGCGCTTAGGTAAGCGGCGAACTTCAATATTGCTTGATGTGGGATAAAGTGGATTAAGGGTGAAGCGGGGGGCGTTAGATTGAGTTGAATTTGTCGTGATTATGGTGTGTGTTTTAATTTTCATACACCAAGCTACCTTTACCATTTTGTTGGCGAAACATCAGAAGTTGGAGCCAACAACTGCTTTACTCCATTTTGTTCATCAATAACAGCGCCATATACTCGTTTTGTAAATCTCTCTACAGGATCTGCATTTTGGCCCAAAGAAATGGAAAGTAGGTTATTAATCCTCTGATCCCAACCTTGATGTGCAATAATATGACACGCTACATTACTTTCAATAAATGAATTCAAAATATTAATTTCTCCCCCGTTGAGGATGAAGAAAACCTGTAATAGAAATTTGGTTACCTTCAACTAGCTTACGCGATTTCTCAAGTGTAAATTCTTTAGTATCTTTAAATGTCATATTTCCCACACAAGATAATCTACATTGGAATAAACCGACATTAACGCCATCGCGTTGAAGAATTCTACTAAGAGATCCATATTTCACTTACGTTAGATTTTGCTTCAGGATGCTTTCTAATTTGGACATTTAAGTCATTACATAAATTTATCCCATAGAAATTAACTTTGCATCCATTTGACAAGGAAATACAAGGCATATAAACATACGAAGCTTCTTTTGTTGATGGTGGAGTCAATTTCATCACAACTCCAGTGAATTTTACTATTGGCGCTGTACTTTCTCTTGCTACTATACTAGTAGCTGTAGTTCTATCTCCACCAGCTCTTTCCATTGCCGCATCAAATGCTCCCCCATAAGGAAATATAGATAAATGCCCTGGCTGAACAAAAAACTCATCACTTGATGAGCAGATATGTTCCTGTTCTGTATGCAGATGTATTTCTCGATATGTTCCTTTTACCGCAAACGAATTGGCATATTTTATTGTCCTTAACGGTTTGTTAATTGTTCCCGCCCCTTCAATCTCATAAGGTGATTGATCTACCCCATTTACCGAATCAACATAAAGCACCTCCACCTCTTTCGGAGATTTAGACCCCACATAAATACCATCTTTATGCACTTGTAGTAAATTATCTTCTAATTTTGATATACGAATGCTAAGTTGTCCCGTTTTATCATCAACCTCAAGAAGCTGACTATTAATATCAATGTTATACTTGCCTGTAGAATCATCCCATAATAGCCCCTTACCCATATTCACAGGAGAAACCACAGCAATATCGCTTTCGATCTCCGTGTCTGAACCATTTCCTAATTTTTGATGTGCCATACTATGCTCCCTGATTAACTGCATAACCAATTACTTTGCCGGCTGCATTAACAATGCGTGCAGTTGAAACATTGAGCTGTTTACTTCTTTCATCAAAATTAAGCCCATTACCTGCTAACGCATTACCAATAACGCCACCAACCTTTTCTGTATCTACACCTAGTTTACCTTCTTCGTTAAACTTAAGTGTTTCATCTGGTGCTAATGCAAGTGGGCTTTCTTCAGTACCGTTCCCATTAATTCCTGCGTTTGGTTTTACAGAAACTGCAACATCACCAGCAATTGCTTCTTTAATTTTCTCAACGGTTACTTTCCCAGCTCCTTCGCCACCGCTCTTATCTAGTAACGAATCTTCTGCGGAAACCGCTTTATCATCTTGCTCTTGTTGTGAATCTTTAAATTGTTTACAAGTTACGAATGCCATATTTGTTCTCCATAAAAAGTCTTGTTATTAAACAAGACTATGTGTTAATACGAACTACCTAATGGTGCCGTGATAAATACTGCCGAGTCATCATTCGTACCATCGATGCGAGTGAGTCCAAATAATGATGAACCACTAGGACCACCACTGAATGAAATTCCAATCTCTCCTGCATTAACTACATTACGGTGTCCATGGCTATCAGTTAAACGAATAGTGTACATTCGTCCACGACCGATTAATTGACTATCTAACACTTCAAGCGTTGAGCCAGAACCATTCACCCAGAAATAATCTGGCACCATTGTTTCTGGTACGGTGTTTTCACCCGTTACATCATACACAGCTACAACAGCTTTCACATAGTTGTTAGTCTGAATGACAGTTAAGTTACTTATCCCCCATTGTGGTCTAGGTGCCGGCTGTCGCTCTATTGATTTTGCTTTATCTCTAGCTTCTGCTAATTGAGCTTGTGTAATAGCAAGCTCTGATCGCGCTTGAGTTAATAACTCTCGCATTGAATCAAGCTCTGACTGAGCACTTTCTGCTTGAGCAGTTATTGATTTGAGTTCTGCTTGTGAAATAGCCAAATCAGATTGCGCTGTAACTAAATCACTTTGAGTTCTCGTCAATAAGTCTGTTAAATCTGTAATCTGTGAAGTTAAGTTTTCAATCTCGCTTTCAAGACCTACAATTTTTGCTTCCAGTGCGGAAGTGTCAGCCGAATCTCCTTTTTCCTGACATTCGGCTAATACAGATTGAACCTGCTCTAATTCCTTTTGGGCTGCAGCTAAACGCTGATAAAGTTTGCCTTTTTTACAAGGCCAGTTTATTTCATCAAGTAATTCGACATAAAGTTTTAAACCCATATTTTCTCCCTTTTAATTACATTGGATAATCTCTGGAGCTGTTGGCGAGTTATTTACCGCATACCCCACAATAGTCCCGTTACACTCCTCAATAGGTAATGTATGCCCATCGCCTGCAGTGGGATAGGCATAACCAACGAACTTTTCACAATCGTAAATTTTAACCGTTGCTTCTGGATCACGCGTTTCATTTGGGTGAAATAAATACCCCATAAACATCACTCCACAACAATCCCCATCATCTAAACTAATCGGCAATGGCACACTAGCCTGATACCCACAAGGAACAATGCCTAGCTCTTTGTCACTAAAATCAGTGCCATTAATGGGTTCTATCGTGACGGTTAAGTCAGGGCTATGCTGATTATTCACCACCGGAATATAATTCCCTGTGTAACGAATCACTAGCGTTGAACGCTTTGCCGAAAGAGTAGGTGTGCAATATCCCAGCTGATAAGGAATTGCACTGGCTATTTCTGCTGGCGTTGGTTCAATAATGCAGCAACCTTCGCTCTTATAATTTCCTTGATTAGAGCAATAATTCACACGCTTAAAGGTAATGGTATCAAGCGCATTTAGTCCATATGCACTCACTAAAACAGCTTTTGAACCTACGGAAAAGCCTTTTGGATCAATGCTGGCAGGTGAGATAATAGAAATAACATTTGGATTACAACTCATTTTGCCCTCCATATTTCCAATCAATTAAGTGCGGTACAATTTCTAGCAATTTTTGGTAATTTACTCCTTTTCTCGGCGTAAATAACATTGGTGGTTGCCACCATAGCACTTTAAAATTTCCTGCATACCCACCCTCAGTAAAGGTTAATAGTGTCGGCGATTCATTAAATTTGACATCGCAAGTGCCAGATTGAACTCGAATCACCTTTCCCCATCCATAGCGATCGTGCCAAACCTGATCGTTTTGTTTTACATCATCTAAGTCAATTTTCATTGCATTACTCTCAAGCTCCTTCCGTCTAGCCCGTCTGTTGGGCTTTGCATCTGAATATTATTTAAATCGGACTGCACGCCATCACTCGGCATATAACGGTCAGTGTCGATCCCTTTTGATTTGAAATAATCCCGAACAAGATCGCGATAAAGCTGTTCTGGGAGCATTCCTTGCTGAACAATTTGTCCAGCTTGTGGCACAAGCCCTGCCAGCTCTTTGGATTTATTTAACTCAGCCTCAAGACCAAGCAATCCTGTTGCCACAATTTTGGCATCTGCTTTAATTGACTTATCTTTACTGGTTACCAGGTTTGTCGCATAAATCAGCGTAATTGCTGGGCGAATAAAGTACTCGTCAATATTTAATGCACAATCTTTTAAACCTAATACGGCATTATCAGTCATCATTGCTAAGCCACCTAAGGTTTGCCCAGCGCCTTGCAATCCCGCATTCCCATTCAAAAATGAAGGCAATCCGCACTCGTCATCGGCAAGACGAATCTCGTTTGTCATCTGATTAAATAGGGTTGGAAATGTTGGGGTGATTTGATGTTGTTTAATGCCGTTAAGATAGCCTTCCTTGGTTGGGTTCGTGTAAACCCGATGCAACGGTTCCATCGTTACATCTTGCGGGCTGTCAAAAGCAGCCGCATCAATTTCTAACATCGGGCCTGCTGCATAACGTGTATTAAGTAGCATTGCATATTGCGTGCGGTTTATAGAGATTTGTCTGTCATAAACCATCATACCTACGCTAATCCCATAAGGCTCTCCTGCCACCCGTTTATAGCTGGCTGAAAAATAAGTACGTTTACCTTTTGGGTGAGCCACAATGTTACATCGGATAACCCGATGATTGCATACTTCGATGTCCGCATTAAAATACTTAAATTTTTCGCTTTCTTGGATTGGTACACCATAATCAATTAAGTCTGCACCACGAACAAGCATTTGGCATCGCAAGATATGAATTTCGTCATCAAGTAAGCTATTATCCAATGTACCACTTTCATTTGTGTCAATGCCAAGCCATTGGTTGTCGCCATTTTCGATAATGTCTTTCAGCACTTCATCAAAATAGCCTAGGGTTTCATTGCCAATAAAGCCCGCCAGTTGTGCTTTCGTTCGTTTCGCGAGTTCGATAAAAAATGAACCGTCTTGCGCATTAGTTGCATCAGGTGAGAAATACGCATTGCTTGGTTCTACACGTCTAAATGTTGGGCGAATAACAATCTTTTCTTCGTATTTATCGTTTTTCCATACCTGATCGACAACAGCTTCATTTTCATAGCTGATCACCATTACAGGATAAAGCGCCAAATCCAATAAGGCTTCCGTCATTGCGCCTGTAAAATTCCCTTCGATAAGCTGATCTTTAATTAACCTTGCCATTTTAGTTGTGGCTTCACTGGCGATTTTAAATTCTTCTTCGCGCAATGTTTCTTTTGCCTGCTTGCTTTGCTCCTCAATAAATTTGGCAATTTTCGGATGTAATAAAAAGCCATCAGTTAAGGCTTCAAACGGCAAATTATTATCCAATACCACTTCAGTGAGCTTTGCTTTTACTCGCTCAAAACCTTGCTCTTGCTTGTCTTTTGGTAGCTCTACAATTGGTGTGGGCGCAATATCAAAAGGTGGATTTCTGTGATTAATATATTTTGAGCGGATATAGCTCGATACCATATTGGCCTTATTTTGAATTAACCCAAAATAGGTTTTCATATTTTTTAGATTGGCCAATTCTTCGGGTTCGTGGATTTTGTTATAGGCGTTATACAAGCGATAAAACCAACTCTCCACCGTCTTGCCTTGTATCTCCATTCTCGCACGATACCCTTGCGCAATCCTAAAATTATCCATCACCCTTTCGGCAAGTTTATCGTGGATTTCTTCTTGCGTTTCTTCATCTTTGGGTAACGCAATTTTTTCGCTAGATGTTTCCATTTATCATACTCCCGCCACTAGTTGGCGTCCGTCTAATGCCATCATACTCATCAGGTTGCGGTGAGCGTGGGACAATATTTTTTAAATAAAAGGTCATCGCCAAAGCATCGCCTACATCGGGAGAGCGTGGTAGTTTCTTTTTGGCGGTGAGCAATAGCCGATCTTTGCTGTCATAATCATATTTAGGCAACAACAAATCACTAGCAAATAAATCGTTATCCGGTATATCTGCCCCTGCATTAAGCCACTCACTCATCCGATCCCACATTTCTGCACGCTTATTAACATAAGCATCATCATTGTCAGCCGTATTGCTAGCAATTGCCTCAAAGATTCGCTCTCCAAAACCTAGTTGATTTAACCTGTCATAAACACCAGCACCAATGCCTATCGTATCGACAAACACCGCATCGGCATTAAACTCAGTAATAAATTTCGCACAGCGCTCTGCCACCAGCATTGTATCTGGGATTTTTAAGCGTAAGGCTTTAATTACTTTGCGCCCTTGTCTAATAACTACTCCTGTACTGTCTTTACCACGTCTTGCAGGGTCAATACCCATCACAATAGGCCCAATCGGCTCATAGGTTGCTTTGCGTGCTTTGGTTACACTATCGCCACTCACTAAAGAGCCATCTGCGGACTGAAATGCTTCTTCTGCCGTGATAGGATATTGCTCGGCAAACAACGCAATTTTTCGATCTTCTGAACCTTTAAACGACCTGATTTTCGACTGCCGCCAAGCTAATTGCTCATCGCTAATGCCGTGCAAACGTTGGTAATCCAATTCTTCTTCGGAAAACTTCACGCCTTCCGCACTGATGGCATATTCTTTCATCACCGTCCAAGGATAAAAAACCGGCTCAAACTCACTTTCACCACGCAGAGCCGCCTCCCAAGTTGCGTGGAAATAATCACCAGGGCCATTTGCCGTACTCTCCAAGAAAATCATTGAGCCTTCGCCCGTTGGCACGGTTTGCATTACCCCTGCCGTCATATCTTCTTGGTTTTTTGAGCGGGACACCTCAGACCAATGCAAACACTGGATTGTTGAGCCGTGTCCAACGTTTTTACTCCCTGCCGTAGCAGTTTTAATTGCGCAATCAATCCCCGTAAAAGCTAACTCATTAACACTGGCACGATTAGCAGGTGTTTTAAACGTCTCAGGTGTATAATCGTGATAACGCTTAGTTATCTCAAATAATTCTTTTGTCGAGCTATCTAAGTGCGTTAATACCAGAGATTTTGTCCCTGCGTGGTTAATCGTCCACCAATAAATTAATGCTTCAATCAGGGTGGAAAACCCCATCTGCCTTGCTTTTAAAATGATAAAACGCGCATAACCTTTAATGGTCATAGACTCAATAAAGCGATTAATAAAATCCGTCTGCGCCTCATTTGGTACAAATCGAACTAACCCGCCTTTTTTCGGACGTATCCATAAGCAATCTGCTGCAAAACGCAAAAAATCGGCGCGATAAATTTCGCTCAAGCGCCGAATAATTTCATCATCCGTTAGTGTTTTGCTCATATTCGCTTAATCTCTTTAACCAATTTTCACGGTCGAACCCTTCCGATGTTGCCTGATTCTCCGTGCTTGCTCCCAAGGCTAGGCGAGTAACGGACTGGGTATCTTTTAGCGCCCCTGATAGTGCTTTAAGCGCAACAGGGCTATCTATAGTAGGCAGCAACTCAATGATTTTATTATTAATCAGCTCTGCTGTTTTAACGCAATCATCATCAATTTGAGCAAGTTTTGCGGCTCGATTATTAACCGAAAATTCAATGCTCTTGTTTTCCGCATCTTTTCCGATCAATTTCCGTTCGTCTATCCACTTCCCTTGCGCGACTTGTTTCGATAGCGATCCATAAGGTATTCCGTATTTTTCCGCAAATTCTTTTGCGGAAAGCGAAGAATTGATAAACTGAACCTTAATTGCTACCCAGTCATATGATTTCTTCGCCATCTAACTTTACCCCGCCAAATAACCAATTAGTCCACCAAGCAACAACCCGCCCATAATGCGATAGCCTAAGCAGCACTGACAGTCTGTACCATAAGCAAAAAATAAAGCAGCCTTTTTGAGCTGCTTAAACGGGAATGGCAATTCGTCTGCTGGCATCGAGCAAATCCAAGCAATTTTCTGCCCTCCAAATTTACTCACTGCTTCGGTTCCCACCACCTCATCATAGTCATTGGCATAATGCAATCCTGCACAAATACTCTCAGCCAATGCTTTTGCTTCCTTAACGCTTGATGCCGTAATGTAAAATGATTGCTCTTCGCCATTATGGATATAAGTAACAAAAGTTATAGTACTTCATCATCAAATTCCATAAGTTAATGCTTTAACCGCCCACATCTGAGCATCAAGAATGCGTTTTTGTGCTTCCTCGATAAGCATTTCTTTTGTTGAGTTTAGTGTACCTTGTGCAAAAGCATCTTGTTTATGCGCCTCAAGCTGATCAATAGCAAAAGCAAATCGCTGCTTGCAATCGTGTACATCTTGTCTCGCACCAACGTTAAAGGTAATACCAACTAATTTCTCACCGCGTGTAAAAGGTGGCGTGGTTTGTTCTTGTTCTGTCATATCTTCCTCACTCATTTGATATAAGTTAATTCTTATTTAATTTCTCCGGTGATGCGGATTTTAAACATCGGTTCATACTCAGGATTGTTAATATTTATCAATCCCTCAATAAAAAATCCTATATGATCTGCCGCAGTCAAAACCCAATCAGGAATAAAGTTAGCTGCAACGATTTCTGGAGCTTCGCTATTGATGTCTTTAACATAAACGGGAATATCCCAAAGCCGTCCGTAATGCGTGAAGCCTTCTTCAATCAATTTCTTTTTCGACTTATAAAGCATTCCCATTTAATTTACTCCATTCAATCACGCCACTTAATCGCCCTGCACAAATCTCACGCTCTTTTTGTACTATACGCAAATAAACAATCGCCTCGCCGTAAGTTGAACCTTGAAAAGCAGTTTGTTGGCAAGGAATTAAGTAAATGCTAGGCGGTAAAATAGGCTCTGTTTTGATGACTGATTTAGCGCAACCGCTTAATAACGTCATTAGGCAAGCGCTGATTAGCACAGTCTTGCACTTTAATCGTTTTGTAAATGACTTGAATGTCTTCATCTGCTTTCTCTCGCTGGGTTTGTTCAAGTGCGGTCTGTTTTTCGGTGGATTTTCGCTCATCATTTAACTGCCTTGTTTTTTCCGCTAAGCTATGGTTAAGTTGCTGTATGGTTTGGGCTTGCGCTTGATTTTTGGCTTTTAAGCTACTTATCATCTGTGACTGATACCAAACCCAACCACACAAGCCTAAAATCAGACAAAGTGCGGTGAGATTTAGCCACGTTTTAAACTGGTTAAACATAGTGCTTTCTCTTTTTCACGGCGGGCTACCAAACCTTTAAGCACTTTCCCGCCAGAATATTTCCAGCGCGGGAATTGCTCACATATTGCAGCAATATCACCTTGTTTTGCGTAACGGTAAATCGTAGATGTTTTGAGCTTGCTGCAACCTACGTTAAAGGTGAGTGAAGTTAATGCCTCAAATGCGCCTTGTGGTAAGTTTCTACCATTAGCATAACGATTGACACACTGTTCCGCAGTCTGAATATCTTTCGCCCAACGGTAGGCAATCTCTTTATCCGAATAAACCTTGCCAAAGGTAATATCGCCTGTTGACCCAATTCCAACCGTCCACACATCAGCAGGGCATTTATACGGCTCACGCATACAGCTTTCCGCTTCGCCGATTAATTCCATTCCCTTTTGCGTAGTGCGGATTTCGTCGGAGTGATTAAGCATTACTAAGCCAATGATTGCTACAACCGAACAACCCGCAATTTTTTTGAAATGCTTCATTTAATATCTAGCCCTTTTTTCAATCTCGCCACTGTGAGCTGATGGATTTCTTCCTTACGTTCTTCATCACGCTTTCTCGCCCGCCAATCACAAATACGTTGATATAAATTAGCAAGTGCGGTAACAATACCGATGGCGAGGCTCAACATCATTAAATTTTGTTGATCGCCAAGCCAAGCTAAAAAGCCACCAAAGCCTGACCAAAGATAGCTTTGCGTCCCCATATCTTTCATAGTTTTCATACTCCGCCCCATTTCGGGACAACAAAAAAGCCCACTTGTTACAGTGAGCTATAAGTTCTGCTAAGATAGAGTTTCCACGCAATAAAATAGCAGAGGTTTAAAATGATTATACGAATTTAAGTAAGACTCGAAGATTTCGTACCGCCTGAAACAATACACTTACCGTTGCAGACTCTTACAGTATAAGCACATTTAAATTTCATCTTCAAATTCTCATAAAGTGCCTTGAGTAAATACTCTGGCACTTCTTCGCCGTTAATCTTAATTTTTCGCCTAATGTAATTTCCATACTGTCACCTAAATAAAAACCCGACCGTTTCCGATCAGGGCTGTTAAAATTCATTCGTGCGTTTTAAACGTGCAAAACCGCACTATAGACAAAATGTTAGTGTTTTAGTGCGCACTAGTCAAGTGTTTTCACAAAAAATATGCTTACGCAACAAAAATACAGTTATTTTGGCTTAACATTAACATCAGTGATGTTTCTGCTATTTTTAAGCGTTCAAAATAAGTGCGGCGACCGATCCCAAACCTTTCCAAAATCCCCATTCTCACTAACGCACGATTGCGATCGTACTCATTATAAAGTGGCAAACGGTAAGCATAAGTTGCCATAAACAAATCATAAAGCTCAGGTGTTGCTTTACGCATCACTAGCACGCAACGTTCAATTTCCTCAGCCAATGGCTCACTGATTGGATCTGCTCGTCTTTTGCTCTCATCAATAGGCACGGGTATGCTCACCGAAAGGCAAGGATATTCTGTGCCTAATCGTGGTGTAGCCCAATAGCCCCATTGGGTGCAAACTTTTTTAATATCGTTAAAAACTAATTCCATTATTAAACAATCTCCCCAATAACAACTTCAATCTTTCCACCTTTAACCGCTCCGCATTTTTCGGCACTTAATTTAAAGATCAAACTATCATCCTTAATCACTCCCGCTTTGACGAGAGCGTCAAGCAATGCTTTAAAAATATTATCAATATCTCGCCTGCGGTTATCGGGTGGGTAAATTGCAATATTCAGTGCCACCTTACCCGCAAAGTGCGGTGTATTTTTTGTGAGATTTTTCACTGTTTGCTGGTAGGCTTTGCCTTGTGTCGTCACATAATGCACGCCAGATTTTGTATGCTTCCAGTAATGATTTACTGTAGGCGGGTAAGGGAGGGTTAAAGTTAGCTCTCTCATAGTTTTCCCTCTCGTTCAAGTTGCACAAGGGTTCGCATTACACCTTCTGCGTGAGCTTGGCGCACAAAATCCGCTTCTAATTGACGAGTGCGGCGATCGATTTCATCGTGGCAAGCGCCACAGGCCCATGCGCCGATTAAATCATTGGGTTTCATTCCCATGCCGTTAATTCCAGCCATACGATAATGAGCCAGCACCACGGTATCAGGATTAAAATTACAAATACCAGGCAACCGCACTTGACAATCTCGCCCTTTGGCTTCTTTGCGTAAATTCATCTAACCTCCAAACGCCATCAACTGATTAATCTTATTCTCCAATGCCCATTCATCTTGATAGATATGGCATAGGGTTTCATTCCAAATCACGCCATACACGCCCTTGTACACTTCGTTGAATTTTTCCTGTGGCAACTTATCAAAGGCGATAGACCAGCGTGTTTTTATCGTGCCGCCATCTTGGCTTGGTTTAATGTCATAAAAACCTGCTTTTTTCATCACGTGATCGAGATAGGCTTCAAGGGTTTTCATTCCCTCATAATCCAATTTTGCTTCACGATTTGACCGCACTTTGGCTAACACTTTGTCGGCAATGGGTTTTGTGATGTTGGAATATAAATTCTCATCATTAGCCGCTATCGCAATTTCTTTTGCCACGGCTTGGGCAATCCATTCTTCCGCCTGAGTTAAAACGCTAAATTCTGGCTGCCAATATTCATAGCCTGCATCAAGCAAGGCAAAAAATTTCTTGTGATGCTGGTAATTGCGATTATGAGATAACGGCACAATTTTCACCGCACTTCCAATCGGTAATGACTTCAACAAATTGCGATCGTAATCCGTTTCTGCCACAATCGCCCCGTTGGCATATTTCACCGCGTGGATCTCAGTTTTGCGACGTGTTTTACTTGCCATACCCACTTACCTTAGTCTTCAATCCCTTCTCCGTATTTAGGGCATTTTCTATCCATTAAAACCTGACTCGAGATAAAATCGCAAAGCAAATTATCAAGGCCCAAAAACTAACCGCTAAACTTTCATAATCCATACCCACCTACCTTTTTTACAAAATCCAAACTCACCGAACGCTGTACAAAATCTTCCATTGCTGGATCGAACACCACAACCATTTGCCCTTTGCTGTTGCCTTTGATTTCTTCACCTGTTACCGGGTGGAGAAAATTAATGCGCCCGCCGACAATATCAATCACTTCATTGGCCACGCCGTGAATATGGTTTTGATACCATTTTGTGGATTTGTCGTTATTGAGCAACATCACCACCAAATAACCTGCATCGCGTAATTCCTTTGCTCGTTGCAAGTAAGGCGTAACGTTGGAGTAAGGCGGATTAACGAAAATGCGTAAGTTGCCGTTACAGGTTTCCGCAACCACATCAAGCAATCGCTCGAATAAATCCTCGCCCAAAAAATCTGCCGCAATAGGGTATTTTTCACCCCAAGGCGATTCATCGGGATGTTCATAATCTTCAGGTGCTGGTTTACCGATGTAACGATAGGTCAAAGCGTTTTCATAGGTCGCGCAACCGTCAATATCAAACCAGTTAAAACGCCGTAAGAGCCAGTCAAAAACATATTTCGGTGTGCGCCACGTGTCTTTATCGAATTGTTGTTCGGTCATCATTTCATCCCTAAAATCGCTTTGCATTTTTCAATGCCGTGTTGATTAATTTTTCTTTGCACTTCAGGCGGAACAAAGCTCGGTTTAGCTGGCAAGGTGATTTGCGGTTTAGGCAAAGTTTCGCCCGCTTCCAAGCGTGCTGCCATCGCTTTCAACGCTTTGCTCACTGCTTTGCGCAACTTTTCTTCCGTTGCCTCACGATTGTTGCAATACAAGTCTGTGAGCAACCAATATTCCGCATCGCTCTCAAATTGGAATTTGTGGATTTCCAGCATTCCGCAGCCTTGGAATTTCTTCAGGCGGTCGTAAAGTTCGTCTTCGCTCGGTAGCCCTAACGCTTCAAAACGGTCTTGTTTGCACCAAGTGATAAATTGCCCCACGCTCGGGAAAAACGGTTTATTTTCACGTTCCGCTTGGGCAATGCCACGCTTGAATTGGGCTGCGCTAGTTACCCCGTTATTCACCAAGGCTTCAAGCCAAAGGTGCTTGGCTTCTTGGTAGCCTTCTTCACCGTCAAATGCCGCTTGCCAAGCGGGGAATATTGCTTTCAGGCGGACGAACAGGCGATCGACAAATTTGGCAACGTGCGGTGGGATTTCTTGCTTGCCCACAGGTGCGTGATAGTTTGGCTCACGCCCAATCGCATTTTGCAGTTGTGTTACGGTAATTTGGTTCATCAATACCCCCGAATCTCAATGGTTTTGCCACGCCACCAGCTATCGTCATCATCGCTGAACTTTGGCTTTTTGCTGTCCGCCGTTTTCCAATCCCAATCAGCTTGAAAGCCTTGCCAGCCCCGTTCAATCATCATCGCCACTACCTCCCCAAGTGGCAATTTGGCTAAATCCGCTTGTTTTTTCAGTCGTGCCATCGCCGTGTTGGTGATAACCGCACGTTTGGCTTTTCGGTGTCGGATAAAATCTTCAGCAAGCTCCCCCTCAATGCCAAAACTTGCCAAAATTTCCACCGCACTTTGCGATTTTTTTTGCGAAGTTTTTTTAATTGGTTTTATAGGAGTGTTTTTATTGTTATTTTGTGTGTGAACTTTTTTCACAGGATCTTGTGAACTTTCTTCACAGGCGCTATGAACTTTTTTCACAGGTGAACTTTCTTCACTAGTGAACTTTTTACACAGGTTAGGCGTGAAAACATTCACCCCTCTTGCCCCTTTTTGGCGAGTTAATAACCCGATTTCTGTTAAATGATTACAGGCATCAATCACCGCTCTGTTACTCAACCCTGTCATTTCCATTAACTGAGAGATAGAAATCGCGTCGCAATCTTTATTCCAGCCTTTTGTCTTACGCACAATGACTAAGTAACATTTGAGTTCCGCACCAGTTAAATCTCGAATTAAATCATCCACCACCACATTAGGCAGCTGGAACGAATTTGGAATAAATTGATTGCTCATACACCCTCCGCTAGCCAATAAGCCTTATAACGCTTGCCAGAATTTGGATCTTTCATCATCTCGTCTGTGATGGGATAACCCTGTTCACGCAAATCCAAAATGCGGGCAGAAAGACGCATACAGCCAAAGCGATTTAATGCTTCAAGTGCGGTGATTCTTTTACCTGTTTTTAGATAAGCCAAGATTTTGTTACATTGGCTTTGACTTTGTTTTTCATTTGGATTAATATTTTCCTTCATAGTTAATTCCTAAATTGATTAGCCACCGTGTCCGCGGTGGTTTTTATTGCTTATGAATAGCAATCGCCACTTCGATCGCTTTTGCCGTGGTCTGTTGTGATTTATGCAACAACTTATGCAGCACATCTTGTTCTTCCTGTGTCAGCACGCCATCGCTTAAAAATTCGTTGAGCTTGGCAAATAAAATCCCACGCTCTGCTAGTTCTTGCAGTTGTAACTGCGATAGCTCGACTAAGTCAGTTTCGTTTTCGTTCGGTACAGCAAAACTCACCTTGCCTAAACGCCGATTGATTTCATCCGACCAATCACTTACGCCATATTCAAGCTCAATCGCAATCAATTCTTCGCAGGTGAAACGCTGTCCTTTGGTTTGATAAAGGCGGTTATTTAGCGCCTGTTCTGTCATACCAAGAAAGCCCGCAACGGCTGCTTTTCCGCCTTGGCACTTCTCTATCATTTCAATAATCGTTTTCTTCATTGCCATAAATTCCTTGTGGATTTTGTGGTTTTGTTTTTGGGTGGGCTTGGTAAATTAGCGATTAGCTGGATTCGCTAGTCGCTTAATGTCGTCAGCCGTTATTTTATTATTGAGAGCATTAGCTAATTTCTCTGCATATTGCGTTTCTCCCGTGTAATCTGTTCTTGGCAATGCATTTGAAGCTCGCCACTTATACACAGCCCGAGAAGTAATACCGCATAATTGAGCTACATTTGAAGCTCCAATATGGTCAATAATTTGTGTAAGTGTTTTCATAATTCCTCATAAAAATATGAACATTAAGTACATAATAAATCAGAACTGAAAGTACTTCAATATTTATTTATAATTGAACCGATGGTACGGAGATAAAAAATGATTACAGAAGAAAAATTCAGAGAGAATTTTGCTAAACGATTAGATCTTGCTTGTAAAGAAAAAGGTTTAGCAGAATGGGG
>NZ_PQVI01000085.1:37466-38157 GCF_002921145.1 Avibacterium endocarditidis | reverse complement strand
TTTTTAACATTGTTTATCATCCTTTATAATGAGTCGGAATGTTTGATAGGTTAAATTGTCTTGAGCAATTTAACAACCATTATTTAGGGTCTATTGATAATTCATTGTACATTTGAGTTATCGTTTAAAATTAGCGCAATCGCGGCGCACTTCGAAACTAAGAGTGGCTCTCTTAATGAGAAGTGCAACAAAGAGTGCGCTAATTTTAAACCTAACCCGAAGGGCTGGGGCTATTTTTCGTGATAACTGCGTTGAATGTGGCTCGTTTAGAATAACTAAATTTCACCACATTCGCCTTATTCTCACAAAAAATAGCCTCCAGCTCAAATGTATAATGAATTATCAACAGACCCAAGGATTATTTATGCAAATTCAACTTGAGCAAGCAAAACAAATTGCCGAATTAGAAACAAAAGTGGCATTCCAAGAACACGCCATTGAAGAATTAAACCAAGCCTTGGTGGAACAACAATTTATGCTAGAGAAAATGCAGTTGCAACTGCGTCATTTAGCCGCGAAGTTAAAAGATTTACAACCGTCTAACATTGCAAGCCAAGCAGAAGAAACCCCGCCGCCGCATTATTAACGGCATAAAAAAGGCTAATCACAAGGATTAGCCAAAGGTTTTTATAGGAAGTTTCTAATTTATGCTATGGAGTTAGTTTTGGTTTGCGAAGTATTTTTCTAAATC
>NZ_PQVI01000085.1:0-37459 GCF_002921145.1 Avibacterium endocarditidis | reverse complement strand
TTCCACCGATGTACTCCCCACCGATGAATACTTGTGGCACGCTGGTTTTACCCGTGATCGCACGCACAGAGATGGTGCTTGCATCGCGGCCTAATACGATTTCTTCAAAGGTGTAACCTTTCACTTTTAATAAACCTTTTGCTTTTGCACAGAATGGGCAACCCGGTTTAGTGAAGATAGACACTGAAGGTTTTGCTTGCCAATCAGGTTTTAAATATTTGATCATTGTATCTGCATCAGACACTTTGAACGGATCGCCCGGCTCGTTTGGCTCGATGAACATTTTTTCCACCACACCGTTGCGCACAAGCATTGAATAACGCCAAGAACGTTTACCAAAGCCAAGGTCATCTTTATCAACAAGCATACCTATACCTTCAGTAAATTCACCGTTACCATCTGGGATTACTGTGATGTTTTCTGCTTCTTGATCTGCTTTCCACGCGTTCATTACGAAAGTGTCATTTACAGATAAACAGATAATATCATCCACACCTAAGGCTTTGAATTCGCACGCTAATTCGTTATAACGTGGTAAGTGTGTTGATGAACAAGTTGGGGTAAATGCACCTGGTAATGAAAATAACACAACCGTTTTGTTATCAAATAACTCTGAAGTGGTTACATCAACCCATTGATCGCCTTGACGAGTATGGAATGTTACTTGAGGAACTTTTTTTCCTTCCATTGTTGCTGTCATAATCTTTCTCCTATTGCGATTAAAATAATGATTTCTTATTGACGGGGTTGAATTATAGTGAAAATCGTGATATAGTTACAAACGATTAATACCTATCCTTTTAATTGATTCTTTCTATAATGAGAGGAAATAATGAATATCCGAGATTTAGAATATTTAGTCGCACTGGCTGAACACAAGCATTTCCGCCGTGCCGCCGATGCGTGCCACGTTAGCCAGCCTACCTTAAGTGGACAAATTCGCAAACTGGAAGACGAACTGGGCATTATTTTATTAGAACGCACCAGCCGTAAAGTGCTGTTTACCCAATCGGGATTATTACTCGTGGATCAAGCTCGCACCGTGTTGCGTGAAGTAAAATTACTCAAAGAAATGGCAAGCAATCAAGGTAAAGAAATGACTGGGCCATTGCATATTGGAATGATCCCAACCCTTGGGCCTTATCTGCTGCCTTATATTATGCCTGCGCTAAAACAAGCTTTTCCTGATTTAGAGCTATTTTTATATGAAGCGCAAACTCATCAACTGTTAGAGCAATTGGAAAGTGGACGTTTAGATTGCGCTATTCTTGCCACCGTGCCAGAAACCGAAGCCTTTATTGAAGTGCCATTATTTAAAGAAAAAATGTTGCTTGCGATTTCCCAAGAGCATCCTTGGGCAAAAGAGAACAGTATTCCAATGGACAAACTCAAAGGCTGTGAAATGCTAATGCTTGATGACGGCCATTGCTTGCGCGATCAAGCGCTGGGCTATTGTTTCACCGCTGGGGCAAAGGAAAATCCCCATTTCCAAGCCACCAGCCTTGAAACCTTACGCAATATGGTTTCCGCCAACGCAGGAATAACCTTAATGCCAGAGCTTGCGGTGTTAAACGAAGGCAATCGCACAGGGGTAAAATACCTCCCTTGTGTGCCAGAACCCTCACGCACCGTGGCACTAATTTACCGCCCTGGTTCTCCATTAAGAATGCGTTATGAACGGGTGGCAAACACCATTAGCAATATCATCACCCCGATCCTTCAACAAAAATAAGAGGGCAAAATGGCAGGCGTTCGTGCAATTCAAAAGAAAAAACCAGACGCGCGTTGATCAGTGCAGCGTTTAATCAGCTCAGTGCGGAGAAAAGTTTTTCCAATCTGAGCTTACGTGAAGTGGCAAGAGAAGCGGGCATCGCGCCTACCTCCTTTTATCGCCATTTTCGTGATATGGACGAACTCGGCTTAGAAATGGTGGACGAAGCCGGCCTAATGCTGCGCCAATTAATGCGCCAAGCACGCAAACGGTTGGAAAATGGCGGTAGCGTTATCGTGATCTCAGTGAATACGTTTTTTGAATTTATCACCCACAGCACCAATGTTTTCCGCCTATTATTGCGTGAAAGCTCCGGCACATCGCACGCGTTCCGTACTGCCGCCGCACGGGAAATTAAGCATTTTATTGACGAACTGGCAGAATATATTGCCGAACGCAATGGCTATTCCCGCCACATTGCTTATATTCAAGCAGAGGGCATTGTTACACTTGTGTTCACCGCTGGTGCGAATGCGTTGGATATGAATAAGGAAGAACGTGAGTTGCTTAAAGAACGGGTGATTTTACAACTGCGAATGCTCGCTAAAGGGGCGGCCTACGCCGCCCAAAAGGAAAAGCCCCTAAAATAAAGTGCGGTGTTTTTTTCGTAAATTTTTCTCATAAAAAACCTGCTTAAACGCAGGTTTTCTTTCTAATGGTAAAAATTAGGCTTTTTGTAGCTGTTTTTAACTTAGTGAGTTTGTCTTTCATACGCTGACGCTTAAGCGGAGAAAGATAATCCGCAAAGACAATGCCATTTAAGTGATCAATTTCGTGTTGGATACAGATCGCTAATAAGCCATCAGCGTTAAGTAAAAAATCTTTACCATTTTTGTCCAAGGCACGCACGGTTAGCTTTTCTTTACGCGGTACAAAGCCATTCATTCCGGGCAAAGACAAACAGCCTTCTTCAATGCCTGTTTCGCCAGAACTTTCGATAATTTCAGGGTTAATTAGCACAATTTGATTTTCTTTCGTACCTTCAATGTCGATCACAATCAAACGGCGATGTACATCAACTTGGGTTGCTGCCAAGCCAATGCCCTGCTCGTGATACATTGTTTCAAACATATTATCAATCAAAGTGTGTAATTCTTCATCAAATTTTTCCACCGGCTGCGCCACCGTTTTAAGGCGCTCATCGGGGTAAATCAACACATCAAGTAATGCCATAAATTCATTATTCCTTTGCTAAAAAAGTCGGCATAGTTTAACGATTTTCAGGAAAAACGCCAAGAAAAATGACCGCACTTTGCTTTTTAGGCTTTCATTCCGTAAAGATAAAGTTATACTAAACCCTAGCCGATCTTCAAAAGGTGGAATAAATGGATACATCTCTCATTCCGAATATTGAGCTTTTTATTGCGACACTTTTCCCTTTTAATCAGCTCCCTTCTTCTTTGGTACAACGCATAGCAAGTCAGATTATGATTCGTTATATCCCTAAAGGGGAAGCGGTAATTGACGAACAAAGTGCGGTAGATTTTCTTTACATTATTCGTATTGGTGAAGTTGAACAAATTCATCAAGACGGTGAACTGCGGGCTAAGTTAGAACAAGGGGATATTTTCGGTTTCAGTATTTTTTCACCGCACGAAAAAGAAAAATATTGTGCTTATGCTTTAGAAAATAGTTTGATTTATCAAATTCCCTATCCTTGCTTAAGTAAAATATTGCAAGAATATCCTGAGTATGCTGCTTACTTTTCTCCCCGAACTAGCACAAGATTAACTAGTATTGCGCGCAGTGCAAATCTCAAGAATGATGATAATATTTTTATGAAAAAAGCTATTGAAGTAGCTAACCCTAAAGTCGCCCTTGTTGATGTAAACAGCACCATTCAACAAACAGCGCAAGAAATGCAAAAGCAGCGCCGTTCTTCCGCCTTAGTGCTGGAAAATGGAAAATTAATCGGGATCGTCAATGATCGAGATATGACTAAAAAAGTGGTCGCTATGGGGTTAGATATTCATCAATCTATTCGCCAAATTATGACTCCAAATCCTCCAACGATTGCGCCTTCCGACTTAATTCTTGATGCGGTGTCTTTGATGATGCAACACAATATTCGCAGTTTACCTATTGTCATCGATCAGCAAATTTTAGGGATTTTAACCGCAACCGATTTGGTGAGATATAACAGTATTCAATCAATTTTTATCATTAATCGCATTTTTCAAGCTAATACGTTACCCTTACTGATTGAAGTAGCGCAGCAACAAAAACCTTGTTTATCGCGCTTATGCAAAACGGCACGCCTTATAACACCATTATGAAAGTGATGACCTTAATCGCAGATGCCTTTAACCGAAATTATTGATGATGGCAGAGCATCAATTTGGCAAACCACCTTGTGCTTATGCGTGGGGGGTATCTGGCTCTCAGGCTCGTTATGAAATGCACTTATTATCAGATCAGGATAATTTCATTATTACCGAGCGATCGCTCAATGAAACGGAACAAGCCTATTTTGCTCAACTTGCCGAGTTTGTTAGTCGAGGCTTAGATTTGTGCGGTTATGCTTATTGTTCGGGAAACTTTATGGCCTCAAACCCCAAATGGTGCATTTCATTAACGCAATGGAAGGAAAATTTTAATCAATGGGTTCGTACTCCTGAATTAGAGAGCCTATTAAATACCAGCGTGTTAATGGATATGCGTGCACTTTATGGTGAAACGAATTTAGTTGAACAATTACAAGATCACATTACAGAATTAGTAAAGAATAATAAACGTTTTTTATCATTTTTAGTCGCAAATTCAACGAAAATCACCCCACCTTTGAGCATTTTCCGTAATTTTGTTCTGATTAAAGAAGGGGAAAATAAAAATAAACTCAATTTAAAAAAACGTGCTATTAGTTTACTGGTTGATCTTGGGCGTATCTACGCCTTGGCGGCGGGAATTTCCAATGCACTTTCTAGGGAGCAACGTTTTATTCGCTGCCAAGAATTAGCCTTGATTGACAAAACCACGCTAGATAATGCGCTAGGCGCTTACGAATGCGTGTGTGATATTCGTTTTAAATATCAACGAATTTCTCTGCAAAATCAGCAGCCGATCAGCAATCATATTGATCCCAGTGAGCTCACCACCTTTGAACGGCAGCATTTAAAAGATGTATTCCGTTTAATTGCACAATTCCAAGAAGCCGCCCAGCTTCGCTTTTCACAAAGAGGAATGATGCGATGAAAGGATTTTCTCAATTTTTTCAGCGTTTTCACCCTCTCAGCAAATTGCAACACACACGGCAACAATATTTAATGCACAAAGATTGCCCTGCTATTTTACAGCCTTTACTCCAATTTCCTTGCCCTAATATTGAAGATGAACTTGAAAAACTCGCTTACCTTGTGATCGATTTTGAAACCACTGGGCTTAATTCAATGATCGACAATATTTTAAGTATTGCAGCACTGCCAATTGATCACCTCCGCTTAGATCTCTCCCAAGCTTGGCATTTATTTATTGATGAACCTCAAGTCAATCCTGAAACGGTCGTAGTTAATCATATTTTGCCGCAAATGCTCAATGGTGCCGAACAACTCGATGAGGCGATGCACAAACTTTTTAGCCTAATGGCTGGACGAATTGTCATTGCCCACGGAGCCAATATTGAAAAGCGTTTTATTCAGCATTATCTTGCCACCCGCTATCAGATCACGCATTTTCCCCTCATTTGGCTAGACACATTAAAAATTGAGCGATCTTTTATGTCGCCACATACAAATGTCAGCCCCAATTATCAGCTCGCGACTATTCGCAAAAATTATAGCTTGCCTGATTACATCAACCATAACGCCTTAATTGACGCCATCGCCACAGGAGAACTATTTTTAGCACAGATATATAAACTTTTTGGTTCGCAAACGAAATATTTTGGCGAAGTCTATAAACGTTCTCTATAAAAAAAGCGGCTAATTTGCCGCTTTAGATAAGGTATTGGTTAATCTCTAAAATTATTAAACTGGAACGGCTGCCCTAATTCCGCATTTTTCACCAGTTGGATCACCGCTTGCAAGTCATCACGGGATTTTCCTGTTACGCGCACTTGATCCCCTTGAATTTGAGTTTGCACTTTGAGTTTGGATTCTTTGATCAACTTGGTAAGTCTTTTCGCCATATCCGTTTCGATACCTTGTTTCAGCTTAATTTCTTTGCTGAAGGTTTTACCGCTGTGTTCATATTCTGTTGGAATATCCAATGACGCAGAATCAATACCACGCTTAATGCACGCATTACGCAAAATATCCACCAGCTGTTCCACTTGGAAATCGGACTCACTGGCCACTTTAATGGTTTCGTTTTTTTCGTTTAATTCGATAGAAGAAGGCACGTTGCGGAAATCCCAACGGTTAGCTAAATCACGGTTGGCATTTTCCACGGCGTTACGCACTTCGTGCGCGTCTAATTCAGAAACAATATCAAATGAAGGCATAATTACTCCTCGTTTTTCATTATTCGGTCATTCGCACCTAAAATACATAATAGTGCGGTTAAGTCGGCAAAGTTTACCACAATTTGTGCCTGTTGTTGCACTTTCGGCTTGGCGTGGAATGCCACACCGAGATTAGCGACTTTCATCATTGGCAAATCATTGGCGCCATCACCAATGGCAACGGTGTTTTCCATTGGAATATGATATTGTTCGCTCAATTGACGCAACGTATTCGCTTTATATTGCGCGTCCACCACCGCACCTTGTACTTCACCAGTCAAAATGCCGTCCACAATCTCAAATTGATTGGAAACCGCCGCATCAAGCCCTAATTCTGCTTTTAAATAATCCGCAAAATAAGTAAACCCACCTGACGCAATGGCGGTTCGCCAGCCGTATTTCTGCAAGCCTTGAATGGTTTCCACTAAACCTGAAGTCAGCGGCAATTTTTCTCGCACTTGTTGCAAGATATTTTCCGGCGCGCCTTTTAGGGTTGCCACGCGGCGGCGCAGGCTTTGCTCAAAATCTAACTCTCCGCGCATGGCTTGCTCGGTGATTTCAGACACCAACTCACCTGTGCCAGCCAATTTCGCAATTTCATCAATACATTCAATTTGAATGGCAGTGGAATCCATATCCATCACTAGCAAGCCTTTTTTCTGCAAACGAGCGGAAAAATTGAGCAGCGCAATATCCACTTCTAATTGATGAGCATATTCTTGCCACTGTGCTTGCCAATTGCCTTGCAACAGCACCGCAAGGTTGCGGGCTTCAATCCAATAGTCAAAAAGCGTGAAATTTTCACCGCACTTTTGCTGAAATAGCTGCAATTTGGCCAAATCTAAGCTTTCGCCATAAAGCAAAAAATAATCCTGTCCTGCGGCAAGGGATTGCATCTGCTGCAGTGGGCAAGGCAGGCTTGGATACTGTTGTTGTAATTGCTTGAGATTTTGTGTTTGCATAGAAAATCCTGTAAATTATCGGCATTTTTACGATTTATTGTGCCGTGAACGCATAAATAGACTAAAATAACGCCTTATTCTAGCCTATTTTGCGAAATCTTGGGGAAAATAACGTGCAACTCATCAAAGAAAAAGCACTGAAAATCACGATGATTGTTATCATAATCTTATTTTGCCTTGGCATAATGGGCGTGATTTTATTCGGTGTGCAACAATTTAAACTGGGATCACAATTAGCCAGTGTCAATCAAGTAACGAATCTTTCCCATTTATTAGTGCGTCAGCAAGCCAATTTATTTTCAATGTTATTGATTAATAATGCAAAATCAGAACAGTTGACAGAAAACTTAGATAATTTTGTGAAAGAGGATTTTATCCTTGATGCATCGGTTTATTCTAATCGAGGTGAGCTGTTAGCACAAAGTTCCAATGCTTCATTATTACGTCTTCAATTAGGGCTTGATCAGCCCGTGGCAAAAGAAATCATCAATCAACAAATTGTTGAACCAATTTATTCTTCTGACGGCGTGGAAGGTTTTTTGCGCGTAACCTTTAATAATAAGTATGGACAAACCACGCAAAGTAAAATCAATCTGATTTTTAACCGTCTTTACGGTGAGATCATTATCGTGTTTCTTACGGGAACATTATTTGCCAGCTCCATTCATTATTTTTTAAGCCGTTATCGCCGAGTGAAACACAAACAACTTGAGCTTTCCCAGCCTGTTAAAAAGAAACAACCTCAAACAGCCAGTCGTTTAACCTATCACAGCAGACGCAGACGATTTAAAAATAAATCATAAAAAAACCGCACTTTTAAAGTGCGGTTTTATTTTTCTGAATTTTTTAATCTGAAATTACGCTAATTTTTTGATTTGAGCAGATAATTTAGATTTGTGGTTCGCTGCTTTGTTTTTGTGGATTAAGCCTTTAGATGCCATACGATCCACAACTTTTTGCATTTCTACGAAAGCGGCTTCAGCCACAGCTTTTTCACCTGCTGCTACAGCGGCGTAAACTTTTTTAATGTAAGTACGCATCATAGAGCGTTGGCTTGCATTGTGTTGGCGGCGTTTTTCTGATTGAACCGCGCGTTTTTTAGCTGACTTGATATTAGCCAAGGTCAAACTCCTAAAAATTTCTGTTAGTTTATGAGATAAATAAAGGCGTAAACTATGCCTTTCCGTTCCATAATTGTCAATAAACAATTAGCAAAATTTAGCTTGATTACTCGGTGAGACACAACCGAAAGTCTGCATCGTTCGCTGAAAATGCGGCTTTCAATGTAGCCCACCCAAACGATGTGGGCGAATTTTATCAGTTTTTTTGCCTAGAATATAGCTTAAAAACAAAATTTCTATACAATTAAGCCAAATTTTTCTTGATGAGAAAGCTATTTTGAGTAAACGATTATTAAAATCTGGCATTATTGTCAGTGCAATGACTTTATTATCGCGCGTACTTGGACTGGTGCGCGATGTGATTATCGCACAAATCATCGGCGCGGGGTTAAGTGCTGATGTGTTCTTGTTTGCCAACCGTATTCCTAATTTTTTACGCCGTTTATTTGCTGAAGGCGCATTTTCTCAAGCCTTTGTACCCGTTTTGGCAGAATACCAAAAAGCCGGCGATCTCAACAAAACCCAGCAATTTATCAGCAAAGTTTCCGGGACATTAGGCGGATTAGTCACTATCGTTACTGTCTTTGCGATGATTTTCTCCCCTGTGGTTGCCGCCATTTTCGGTACGGGCTGGTTTATTGATTGGCTTAATGATGGGGTAAACGGCGTGAAGTTTGAACAAGCCTCGCTGTTACTCAAAATCACCTTTCCTTATTTATGGTTTATTACCTTTGTTGCGCTGTCTGGGGCGATTTTAAACACGCTCGGCAAATTTGGTGTGATGGCATTTTCGCCTGTGTTACTCAATATTGCGATGATTTGCACCGCACTTTTTCTTGCGCCCTACACATCAAGCCCTGATCTTGCCCTTGCTATTGGGATCTTTATTGGCGGTTTGTTGCAATTTTTATTTCAGTTGCCTTTCTTAAAGCAAGCTGGCTTGTTGGTGAAACCAAAATGGGCGTGGAATGATGCAGGGGTAAAAAAATCCGCACGCTGATGATCCCTGCCTTATTCGGAGTTTCCGTGAGCCAAATCAATTTACTGCTGGATACCTTTATTGCCAGTTTCTTGATGACAGGCTCGATCAGCTGGCTTTATTATTCTGACCGTTTGCTCGAATTTCCCCTTGGCTTATTTGGTATCGCCATTTCTACCGTGATCTTACCAACACTGGCACGCCATCACGTTAATCGCACAGATAATGCCGAACAAAGTGCGGTGGATTTTCGCAACACAATGGATTGGGGCGTGCGAATGATTTTATTACTCGGCGTGCCAGCGATGATCGGCATCGGCGTGCTTGCCCAACCGATGTTGTTAGTGCTATTTATGCGGGGTCAATTCCTCTTTTCTGATGTGCAAGCTGCTTCCTATTCCCTGCTTGCCTTTAATGCGGGGCTGTTGAGCTTTATGCTGATTAAAATTCTCGCCAATGGTTACTATGCCCGCCAAGACACCAAAACTCCCGTGAAAATCGGCATTATCGCAATGGTGAGCAATATGGCATTTAACCTGCTTGCCATTCCGTTTAGCTATGTGGGGCTTGCCATTGCTTCGGCGATGTCTGCCACCTTAAACGCCTATTTGCTCTACCGTGGGCTGGCGCAGGCAAATATTTATCATTTTAGTAAACAAAGTGCAGTGTTTTTTGTCAAAGTTTTGATAGCAGGGCTAGCAATGGGCGCTGTGATTTGGCACTATTGCCCAACATTAGAAAGCTGGCAACAAATGACATTTATCACTCGCATTCACTGGCTGGCTTGGCTTATTGCCCTTGCAGCATTGATTTATGGCGGCACATTATTGCTTTTAGGCATTCGCAAACGCCATTTATTACATTCATAAAAATACGAAAAAAGCACCGCACGAACCAAGGTTCAGCGAAATGGGAACAGTATGAAATTATTGCAACAAAAAAACGCCATTTATTGCTTTATGCAAGCCTACTTACCGCTTGGAGTTTAAGCAGTATCAATAGTTATGCCGAACATACCGTGGATCTCAAAGTCATTGGGGTAAAAGGAGTAAAAGCCATTGAAAATGTGGATATTTACACCAAGATGATCGATCCTGAAGAAGCGGACGGCTCAGATCGCTATCAATATATTGTGAGTGAAGCCATCAAAAAAGCCTTGCGTGTTTACGGCTATTACAACATTAAAATTGATTTCCGCCTGCAACCTGCCAAAGGGGGCAAACGCCCTGTACTCATCGCTGATGTCAATGCTGGCAAACCTGTTTTGCTCACAGGAATGGATATTCAAATTCTGGGCCAAGCAAAAGACGATGAAGCCTTCAAAGCGCTAGATAAAAAACTGCCTAAACTTGGCGAATTGCTTTATCACTCCAAATACGAAGATTACAAAAGCGATCTGCAATCCCTTGCTCTGGCACGCGGTTATTTTGATGCAGATTTTGATGTTTCCCAATTATTAGTGCGCCCTTCCACTTATCAAGGCTGGTGGAAAATCACCTTTGATAGCGGCGAACGCTATCGCTTCGGCAAATTCACCTTTCAACGCTCGCAAATTCGTGAAGATTATTTGCGTAATATGATGGAAATTGAAGAAGGACAACCTTATCTCATCAATGATCTTTCCAGTTTTACCAACGATTACACCTCTACCAACTGGTTTAGTTCGGTGTTAGTACAGCCTAACCTTGATGAAGAAAATAAAATCGTTAATGTTGATGTGCTACTCACGCCGCGTAAAAAAAATGCAATGGACGTGGGGATTAGGTTATTCCACCGATGTCGGCCCGCGCTTTCAATGGGGTTGGACAAAGCCTTGGATCAACAGCCGTGGGCATAGTTTCCGCTTTAATCTTTACGCCTCTGCGCCAAAACAAACGGTGGAAGCGGTGTATAAAATGCCACTGTTGAAAAATCCACTGCGTTATTATTATGAATTTTCCACCGGTTACGAACGGGAAAAAACTAACGACACGGAAACTTCATCAGGCACCTTTGCGGCGTTGCGTTATTGGAATCGCGTATCAGGCTGGCAGCACGCACTTGGGTTGCGTGTGCGTTATGATTCCTTCACCCAAGCGAATCACTCTGATCGCACTTGGCTGGTTTATCCTACCGCCTCCATCAGCCGAACCCGCCTAAAAGGGGGATTATTCCCAACTTGGGGCGATGCACAGCGTTTAACCGTGGATTTTGGGCATAAAATCTGGCTTTCTGATGCGAATTTCTTCAAAGTACAAGCGTCCAGCGCGTGGATTCGCACCTTTGCCGATAATCACCGTTTCTTAGTGCGTGGTGAGATCGGTTGGTTACAGACCAAAAATTTAGAGAGAATTCCGCCCGCACTTCGTTTCTTTGCCGGGGGCGATCGTAGCGTGCGCGGTTACGGCTATAAAAAAATCTCACCAAAAAATGCCGAGGGCAAATTGGTGGGTGCAACCCGTCTTGCCACGGGAACATTGGAATATCAATACCAAGTTTATGAAAACTGGTGGCTCGCCACCTTTGCCGACACAGGGCTTGCGGCGAACAGTTTCGATTTAGAAGAACTGCGCTACGGTGCGGGAATGGGCGTACGCTGGGCATCACCTATCGGCGCGGTAAAACTGGATATTGCCACCCCAATTCGAGATAAAGACAACAGCAAAAACGTGCAATTTTATATTGGTTTAGGTTCAGAATTATAGGCAACAACAATGACAAAACAACAGCAAGAGGAACACGCAACGCAATCTCCCCAATCCACAGAGCATCAAGCTCAATCTCCCGTAGTGAAGAAAAAACGCTCACTATGGAAAATACTGCTGTGCTTAAGTGCGGTGATTTTTTTGCCTATTTTTGCCTTGCTCGCCACCCTTGCCACTAGCCAAGGTCAACGTGGACTTATCCAACTGGCAGATAAGTTTATGGACAACCTTTCTATTGAACATGTAGAAGGCGGTTTGCAAAATGGACTAACCCTGCATAAGGTCAAATTTCAGTCAGAAGGCGTGGATACCCAAATTCAGCAAGCCCATTTGCAACTGGATTTATCTTGCTTGCTGAAAGCTAAAGTTTGCCTGCAAGATCTCAGCATTCAACAACCACACATTCATATTGACACGGCAAAGCTGCCGCCTTCGGAAGAAAAGGACAACGATCCTAGCCCAATGAAGAAAATTCATCTGCCTGTGGCGGTGCAAGCAGATAATGTGCAAGTGCAGGATTTAGCTTTAACCATCGATCAAACGCAGATCAATTTAGCCCATTTTTCCACCGCACTTAGCCTAAACAATGAAAACGGTTTTACCCTTGCGCCAACGCAGATTAATGATTTGTTAGTACAAACTTACAGCTCTCCAGAAGAAGACAGAAACGCACAAAAAACGGAAAACAAAGCCGCTCAACCAACAGGGCAAGTCATTGATTGGCAACAATTAGAACAACGCCTTACCCCAGCTTTGCTCGGCAATTTAAACAAAATTGAGCTGCCTTTTGATCTCCATATTACGGATATTCAAGGCAAAAATTGGCAATATCAACAGCATTTCGACAGTGCAAATCAGGCGCAAGATAATGCACAAAATAAGGCACCAAAAACTGAAACCGCGCCTGCCCCTGCACAACAAATTGAGGTGGCCTCTTTGCAAATCAACGCAGATGCCACAGGCAATCAAGTGCAGCTGCACAACCTGAATATCGCCAGTTCAGTGGGAACACTAGCAGGGCAAGGCACAATGCAGCTGGACGAAGATTTCCCCCATTTTCAGTTAAACAGCCAACTGAAAGGCTATGCGCCATTGAATATTCCACAGGGCGATCTCAGCCTACAACTTTCAGGCAAACTGCGCGGGCAAACGCAGCTTCATTTGCAAAGCAAAGGGGATATTAATGCGGAACTGGTGGGCAATGTGGCTCTTAACCAAGAAAAACGCCCTTTGATCTCAAACTAACCAGTAAAAGCTTGCAATATCCTTTTGATAAAAAGAAAAAGATCCGCTGAAAGTACAAAATTTAACGCTCAATCTAACTGGCGATTTGCTGGCTTACCAAGCGCAACTGAATGCTGATGTTTCTGGAATGAGTACGCCAAAAACACAAATTACCAGCCAAATTAACGGCAAACTCTGGCAGGCGAACATCATACAATTTCAGCTTAACACCTTACAAGGCAAAGCGAATTTAAGCGGTGAAGTAAACTGGCAAAAAGGCGTGCAATGGCAAAGTGCGGTGGATTTTTCACAATTAAATATCACTCAATATTTGCCTTCAATGCCTGCTGTGCTGTCTGGTCATTTCAGCTCGCAAGGGCAAGTTGATGGGCAAAATTGGACAATTGACGTCCCTGATTTAGACATTAACGGCACGCTTTCTCGCCAGCCATTAAGCTTAAAAGGTAAGCTTAGCGCAGACAACAACAAATGGCTGCAAGTGCCAAATCTGTTGCTTAATTACGGTGAAAATCACATTGCAATGCAAGGGGAAATCAGCCAGCAATCGGATTTATCCCTTGATATTCACGCACCGAATTTGCGTGGATTGCTGCCTGAACTTTCCGCCACCCTATTTGGCTATGCAAAATTGAAAGGGGACATTCGTGAGCCAAATTTAAATGTGGATTTAACAGGCAACAACATTCGCTTCCAACAATTACAGCTGAATAAATTCGCCATTAAAGGGGATATTCGCTCGCAGAAAGTGATTAGCGGTGATTTAAACGCCAATGTAACAGGTTTGAAATATGCCGATGTGGCAATTAACCAAGCGACCCTTGCGTTATCGGGTGATGAAAAAAATCACCAATTACAGCTGCAATCACAGGGTAAACCAGTGGCAGCCAATTTAAAAATTGCAGGAAATTTCGACCGCTCTTCGCAAATCTGGAAAGGGCAAATTAGCGGTGTGGATATTCAATCCCCAGTGGGAAAATGGCAAACTAATCAAGGCGTTGCGGTAACTTATAATCAAAACAAAATTGAAGCCGCGATTTCCGCACATTGTTGGTTAAACAGCGATATTGAGCTATGTTTCCCCAAAAATTTCACCGCAGGGAAAAACGGCGAAGTGCCATTCCAAGTGCGTAAATTGGATTTAGCTTTAATCAACAAATTATTGGATAAAGAACAGAACCCAACGCAAATCAAAGGGCAATTACAAAGTCAGGGAACGGTGGCGTGGTTTAGTGATAAACCACTTAAGCTCGATGTGCAAGTGGCAGGCAATCATTTATCAGTAGCGCAGAAAATTGATTATCGCACCTTCAACCTTGCTATTCCGAAAGTGGACATTAAAGCCCAAATGGAAAACAACAATCTGAATTTGGATTCCGCCATTGATTTAGTGGAAAATGGCCGAATTACCACTGCACTTAAATTGCAAGATTTGGCGAAATCTCGCACCCTAGGCGGCAACATTAGCATTCAGCACTTAAATCTCAATTTAGCCAAACAACTGCTTTCAAGTGGCGAAAAAATCAATGGCGAAATTGCTGCAAATCTTACCTTAGGCGGCAATCTCAATGCACCGCTTATTCACGGTAATTTTGATGTTAATCGCTTAAGTGCCACAATGAAATCCCTGCCATTCACCATTAAAGACGGCAATTTATCTATGCGTTTTGCCGGCAATCGTTCCACCTTGCAAGGCTATGTGCAAAGCCCTGAAAGCCGTTTAGATATTACTGGCGAAGCGGATTGGAAAGATGTAGAACACTGGAACACGCGTGTGCAAGCCAAAGCGGATCGCTTTAATGTGAATATTCCGTCAATGGCAAAATTAAAAATTAGCCCAAATGTGGAACTCACAGCCAATCCAAAACTGCTTGATATTTCTGGTACGGTAGATATTCCTTGGGCAAGAATTGCCATTGAAGAATTGCCAGACAGCGCCGTTGCCGTAAGCGGTGATGAAGTGATTTTAGACGGCCCAGACAAAACCAAAGTGGGGTTAAAAAACGGTGAAATTAAAGCGCGTACAAAAAGCGGTATGGAAATTCGTTCCGATCTGAAAATTAATATCGGTGATGATGTTACCCTCAACGCTTACGGCTTAAACACCAGCTTAAACGGCTTGCTTTCAGTCAAACAAGACAAAGGCAAACTGGGTTTATTCGGGCAAATTTACTTGAAAAATGGACGCTATGCCGCTTATGGGCAAGACTTGCTAATTCGCAAAGGACAAATCAGTTTTTCTGGCTTGCCATCTCAACCAATGCTGAATATTGAAGCCATTCGCAACCCAACGGCAATGGAAAACAGCAATATTACCGCTGGGGTGAAAGTGATCGGCATTGCCACTGCCCCGCAAGTTACGGTGTTCTCCGATCCTGCTAGCTCGCAAGATGAAGCCCTTTCCTACTTGCTAACAGGGCGTTCGCTAGAAAATAGCGGTGAAGCAGGCTCGGGCGGTTCAATCGGGGCGGCACTGCTTGGAATGGGCTTAGCGAAAAGCGGTAAATTAGTCGGCGGTATCGGCGAAGCCTTTGGTGTGCGAGATCTCAGCCTAGGCACGCAAGGGGTGGGCGACAGTTCCAAAGTTACGGTGAGCGGCAACATTACACCACGCTTACAGCTCAAATACGGCGTAGGCTTATTTGACGGCTTAGCCGAATTTACGGTACGCTACAAATTGTTACCACAACTTTATTTACAATCGGTTTCGGGCGTAAATCAGGCCTTTGACCTACTTTATCACTTTGATTTTTAGGGCAATTTTATGAATAACGAAAACCTTCTAGCCAAAGCCTCTGATTATTTACATCAGCGTGGTGAAGCGCGTGAAATCGCCGCTATTGATTTGGGTTCAAACAGCTTTCATATGATCATCGCCCGCATTATCAATGGCTCAATCCAAGTGCTTTCACGCCTAAAACAGAAAGTGCAACTGGCTGAAGGCTTAGATGAGAACAACCAGCTAAGCCAAGAAGCCATTGCGCGCGGAGTAAATTGTTTAGCGCTTTTTGCAGAACGGCTGCAAGGATTTCCTGCCGAAAATGTCAATGTGGTAGGAACATTTACCCTACGAACCGCGGTAAACAATGAAGCATTTTTACGCCAAGCGGAACAGGTTTTCCCTTACCCAATTAACATTATCAGCGGGCAAATGGAAGCCAAAACCATTTACGCTGGGGTTTCTCACACTCAGCCTGAAACAGGACGAAAATTTGTGGTGGACATTGGCGGTGGCTCGACAGAAATGATCATCGGTGATGATTTTCATCCGCTCATTGCAGAAAGCCGTCATATGGGCTGCGTGAGCTTTGCCAAAAAATTCTTCCCGCAAGGTGAAATTTCTGCCGAAAATTTTCAGCGTGCCAAACAAAGTGCGGTGAATAAAATTGAAGATTTAGCCTTTGAATACCGTAAATTAGGCTGGCAATCGGTGCTGGGTTCATCAGGCACGATCAAAACCGTCTATCAGGTGATTGCGGCAAATCTTGATACTAATGGCATTATCACCGCAGCCCGTTTAGCGCAACTCAGTGAAAAAGTGCTACAAGTCAGCCATTTTGACGATCTGCATTTGGACGGCTTAAACGAAGATCGCGCCGATGTTTTCGTGCCGGGGCTGGCTATTCTCAGCGCGGTATTTGAAGTGTTCGGCATTGAACAAATGCGTTATTCAGACGGCGCATTGCGTGAAGGCGTGATGTACAGCCTAGAAAAAACTTCCAAGTGAGCAATATCCGCCAACGTACCGCTCTTGCCCTTGCCGAACAATTTAACCTTGATATGGCGCAATCTGAGCGAGTCCATCAAAGCACTCAACGCCTTGCCGCACAATACGGCGCTTGGCAAAACAGCCAACTACAAGATGAAATGGTGGACATTCTCCTTTGGGCGGCACGGCTGCACGAAGTGGGCATTGTAATCAATCATAAAGGCTTGCAAAAGCATTCCGCCTACATTCTGCAAAATATGGAGCTACCAGGCTTTGATAAAGAGCAACAACGCCTGCTCACCACCTTGGTACGTTACCAAATCAACAATATTAAACAGGCTGATTTTGCAAAATTTTCTCGTTATGCCGAGCAAGATATTCTCGCCCTTGTGCGTTTGCTGCGCTTAGCCATTTTGCTGAATAAATCACGTCAAGCCAGCGTATGGAGTGAAAAAATTTCACTAAAAATCGACCGCACTTTAGCGCAATGGACAATCCAATTTGAGCCAAGTTATCTGCAAGAAAACCCGTTAGTGAAAAGTGATCTTATCAACGAAAGCAAATGGTTGAAGGAATTAGATTTAGGTTTGAATTTTGATTAATAAAGAACTGAAATGTTGTGAAGCCCCAAACTCTCTAACTAAAACGCCACGTTAATATAATGCTGAAAACGTTTCTAAACAAAAGTGCGGTGAAAAATTTGTGATTTTTTCACCGCACTTTGCTTTTTTGCTGACTAAAAAATTACTTCTGCCCCACTTTCAATTCCGTGTTTTCAGGTAAATGAATATTCATTTGTGGGAATGGGATTTCGATGCCAGCTTGGTCAAAGGCGAGTTTGACTTTTTCCGTAACATCAAAATGCACTGCCCAGTAATCCGCGGTGTTTACCCAAGGGCGAACCACGAGTTGTACGCTGTTTGCGGCGAGTGCGCCCACTGCAATGGTGGGTTCTGGGTCTTTCAACACGCGTGGGTCTTGCGCCAAGATGTTTGCCACAATAGCTTTCGCTTGTTCAATGTTAGATTTGTAGGCAATATCGAAAATAAAGTCGATGCGGCGTGTGGCGTTGCTGGAATAGTTGGTAATGCTGTCGCCAAACACTTTGCCATTAGGAATAAGTACTGTTTTGTTGTCCGCAGTACGCAGTTCAAGCACTAATAAACCGATTTGTTCCACAGCACCTAACACGCCACCTGTTTCAATTAAATCGCCTTTGCGGAAAGGTTTGAAGATTAAAATCATCACACCTGCGGCAAAGTTTTGCAGCGAGTTTTGTAAGGCTAAACCAATCGCTAGACCCGCTGCCCCAATTAATGCGACAAGTGATGTGGTGTTAATGCCAAGCTGTGAAAGTGCGGCGATAATCACCATTAATAGGAATAAGAAATAGCTAATTGACGACACAAAACTGTGCAGCATTTCGTCTTTGGTAGAATGTAACACGGCTTTGCCAAGCAAGCGGCTAAGCAAGCGTGCGATACTTTTACCGATTATATAAATGGCAATCGCAAGCAGAATTTTTGTGCCATAAGGGATCACATAATCATTCAAGAGCGTGTTCATATCCATTGAATGAACCTTTTCAATCAACGCTGAAGTTTGCGCTTGAATATCCACTGTATTTTCAGCGGCTTGAGCATTTTCAGTTGTCATAAACTTTCCTTTCGATCATTAAAAATAAAAACTGCGATAAAATGCACCGCACTTTATCGCAGGGCATCATTGCTTATTATTGATGCGCATTGCATAACGGCATCGCTACTTAGTCAAAAAGATTGGCAAGATGTTCCATTCATTTTCACTTTTGACTAAAAAATCATCATAACCAGCAATGAGAGTAACCACGTTATTTTTTCTCGAGTTTTTCTGGGCGTTTCCAACCTTGGATATTGCGTTGTGGGACGCGTGAGATCACCAGTTCGTTTTCTGCAATATCTTTGGTAACGGTTGTGCCAGCGCCGATGGTTGCGCCTTTGGCGATGGTTACTGGGGCAACCAGTTGGCTGTCTGAACCCACGAACACATCATCACCAATCACGGTTTTGAATTTGTTTACGCCGTCATAGTTACAAGTGATGGTACCTGCGCCAATATTACAATTCGCGCCAATTTCGCTATCGCCCACATAGCTTAGGTGGTTCACTTTCGAGCCTTTGCCAATTTGTGATTTTTTCACTTCGACAAAGTTGCCGATATGGGTTTGTGCGGCAAGCTCTGTACCGGGGCGAAGGCGGGCAAAAGGCCCAATTTTCGCCTCTTCGCCAATCACAGCATCTTCAAATACAGAATAAGGTTTGATTTCTACATCATCGCCAATCACGCAGTTTTTGATCACGCAACCTGCGCCAATTTTGACGCGATTACCCAATTTGACGGCGCCTTCGATAATTACATTCACGTCAATTTCCACATCTTTACCGTGGGTGATTTCACCACGCAAATCAAAACGGTTTGGATCACGCAAACTTACGCCCGCTAGCAATAATTTTTCCGCTTGTTTACGTTGATAATAACGCTCAAGCTCAGCCAGTTGTAAGCGGTTATTTGCGCCTTCAACCTCCATTAAATCTTGCGCTTGCACAGCAGCCACTTTGCAGCCGTCTTGGTTGGCGAATTTAATCACATCGGTCATATAATATTCGCCTTGCGCATTATTATTATCCAATTTTGCTAGCCATTTTCTGAAACTCGCGCCACTGGAAACCATTACGCCGGTATTCACTTCTTGAATGGCTAATTGTTCTGGCGTCGCATCTTTTTGCTCGACAATGGCAACCACATTACCATCTTGACGAATAATCCGCCCGTAGCCTGTCGGATCGTCCAAATGCGCAGTTAATAAGGCAATACCGTTTTCTGGTTTAGCATCAATCAGTTTTTGCAAGGTTTGCGCGGTGATAAGCGGTGCATCGCCATACAGCATTACGATATTTTCATCGTCTGCGAAAAATGGCGCAGCCTGTTGCATTGCGTGTCCTGTACCAAGTTGCACAGGTTGTAGCACCCAGTTTACATTTTCATCGGCAAGGTGTTGTTGTAATAATTCTGCGCCGTGGCCATAAATTAAATGAATATTATCGGCATTGAGCTGTTTGGCTGTATCAATAACGTGCTTAACCATTGGCTTGCCTGCAACTTTATGCAACACTTTTGGCAAGTCGGAATACATTCTTGTGCCTTTGCCCGCGGCCAAAATCACTACGCTTAAATTTTTCATAAAAATCCTTGTTCTGTCGGTTTAAGATAAAAATCTGTCCTATTTTATAATAGAATATCGCCAATTCAAATTTTCTATGGAAATGTTTATGCAACCCCATTATTACCTTGGCGTGATGTCTGGCACGAGCCTTGACGGCGTGGATCTCGCGCTAATGGATTTTTCCACTCAGCCTGCGCAAGTGGTCGCCACAGATTTTGTGCCAATGCCACAAAATTTGCGTCAAAATCTCACCGCACTTTGCCAGCAAGGGCAAGGCACGTTACAGCAAATTGGTGAGCTGGATCATCAACTTGGCGTACTTTATGCAGAAAGTATCAACCGATTTTTGGCGAAACATTCTCTTCGCGCAGAACAAATTCAGGCGGTAGGCTGCCACGGACAAACCATTTGGCACGCACCGCAAGGGCAATTCCCTTTCACTTGGCAATTAGGCGATGCCAATATTATCGCTGCTCGTACAGGCATTACTACCGTGGCTGATTTTCGCCGTAAAGATATGGCTTATGGCGGACAGGGCGCACCACTCGTGCCTGCTTTCCACCACAATGTGTTTGCTGATCCTACGCGAAACACCGTGGTGCTGAATATTGGTGGGATTAGCAATATTTCTGTGCTGCTCCCAAACCAACCTGTGCTAGGTTACGACACAGGAGTGGGCAATGCGTTGCTAGATAGTTGGATCGCCAAACATCAGGGGAAAAGCTATGATAAAAATGGCGAATGGGCAGCGTCTGGGCAAAGCAATCCTGCATTATTGCAAGATTTGTTGGCAGATCCTTATTTTTCCTTGCCTGCGCCGAAAAGCACGGGGCGAGAGTTATTCAACTTGGCTTGGCTAGAAAAAATTCTGCAAAAACACACCGCACTTCTCCCCCAAGATGTGCAAGCAACGCTGGCGGAATTTACCGCACAATGCAGCGCGCAAGATCTGCAACATTTAAGCCAACACAACACGCTTCCTTGTTTATTATTAGTCTGCGGCGGCGGCGCGAAAAACCCTGTTATTATGGCTCACTTGCAACATTTATTACCCCATTGGCAAATCGCCACCACCACAGATTATGGCTTAGACGCAGATTATTTAGAAGCCGCTGCCTTTGCGTGGCTAGCTTACCGTCGAATGGAAAATTTACCCTCCAACGAACCGAGCGTTACCGGCGCAACAAAAGCGGTGAGTTTAGGGGTGATTTATCCTAAGGATTGTTAAATAATAAATAGGGCTAGAACCTAGAAGTAACTGTAACACATTATTTTATAAAGAATAATTTTCGTAGGGGCGAACCTATGTGTTCGCCCGAAATGGACAGAATTAATCGTAGGAAAAACTGGCAAAATTTCACCGCACTTTTATTTTAATAGAATAAATCGCGATTTTAAATAGGCGGACACATCGGTCCGCCCCCCACGAGATAATACGCCATTACAGTGTAGGGTGGGCTTTAGCCCACCATTTAATGTGATTTTCCCATTGGTGGGCTAAAGCCCACCCTACACGCAAATCCTCTCAAAAAACCAAAGAGACAAAAAAATGAAAAACAACCCATTACTCAATCAACTTTCGCAACTTAGCACGGAACAGCGTAATCCGAACTCAATGAATTTGGACGAGCTTTCGGCGTTGGAAATCGTGCAATTAATGAATGCGGAAGACAAAAACGTGCCATTGGCTATTGAAAAATGCTTGCCACAAATTGCCGCAGCGGTGGAAAAAATCGTGCAGGCGTTTCAGCAAAGGGGGGCGTTTGGTGTATCTCGGGGCTGGCACAAGTGGGCGCTTGGGCGTGCTTGATGCGTCAGAATGTCCGCCTACATTTGGCGTTTCCAATGAAATGGTAAAAGGCATTATCGCTGGGGGCGAACGTGCTTTGCGCCACCCCATTGAAGGGGCGGAAGATAATCCACAAAGTGCGGTGGAAAATTTGCAAGAAATTGATTTTAATGAGAAAGATATTTTGGTCGGGATTGCTGCCAGCGGCCGCACGCCTTATGTGCTAGGCGGCTTAGATTATGCGAAATCCTTAGGCGCGACCACGGTGGCCATTGCTAGCAACGCCAATTCACCGATGGCACAGGTGGCGGAAATTGCCATTATCACTGCGGTAGGTGCGGAAGTGCTAACTGGCTCAAGCCGTTTGAAATCTGGCACGGCGCAAAAACTGGTGCTGAATATGCTCACCACTGCCAGTATGGTGCTAATGGGTAAATGCTACCAAAATTTAATGGTGGACGTGCAAGCCAGCAATCAAAAATTAGTGGCACGTGCTGTGCGTATCGTAATGCAGGCGACAGATTGCACCGCTGAACGAGCAGAACAAACCCTTAACGCCGCACACAACAATGCAAAAGTGGCCATCTTAATGTTGCTGGCGGACTTGGATTATCCAAGTGCGGTGCAATTATTGCGTGAAAATCAAGGGCGCTTGCAAGGGGCGTTAAAATCAAATTAGAGCAAAGGGCGCAAGCGCTGCAACACCGCTTCGGCAGAAATCTGTGCCATTGTAGGCGCTTGTAAGTGATATTGATTTTTGCCGTAAGTGCCGATTAAATCTGGGTTGGTTGCGCCATAAAGAGTGATGTTCGGTTTATCCAAGGCGGCGGTGAGATGCGCCAACCCAGTATCCACGGAAACCACCGCTTGGGCATTGGCGATATGTTGGGCTAAGGCGGTGAGATCCATTTTCGGTAGAACAACGGCATTTTCAATGCCTTGCACGATCCATTCCGCTGCCTGTTTTTCTTTCTTATTTCCCCAAGGCAAATGCACGGCAAACCCAAGTGCGGTGAGATTTTGCGCTAATTTTTTCCATTCTTGATTGCGCCAATGTTTATCCGCGCGCGTGGTAGCGTGAATCAACAACACATAAGGCGGCAGGCTTTTTTGCACAGGAAAATGCTGTGCAATGCCATAATCCCCTTGTTGGCTCGGCAACGCATAGCCCAAGGCTTGCGCAAATAACTGACGAATGCGTTCTACAGCGTGTTGCTGGTAATCAATGGCGTAGCGCTCATCATAAAATAAGGCAGCCAAAGGCTCGCGTGCGGAATGTTTATCATAGCCGTGTTTTACCCCTTGCGCTAGACGTACGGCGAACAATGCACTTTTCACCAAGCCTTGCGCATCAATCACGGCATCATATTGATTTTGTTGTAATAATTGACGATAGGCTTGCCATTCTTGCCAAGTTTTGCGTTGTAAAAGCTGTTTGCGCCAACGGCGAATGGCAACGGGGATAACCTGTTTCACCGCCGAATGCCAAGTAGGAATTTCCGCAAAATTTTCTTCCACCACCCAATCCACTTGTAAATGAGGCAAAGCTTTTTGTGCATCGGTCAATGAGGGCAAGGTGTGGATCACATCACCCATTGAAGACGTTTTTACTAAGCAAATTCGCATCTTTCTGCCTTATTTATGCCTGATCAAAGTGCGGTAAAATTTCGCTTAATTTTTCCATTACCATTGCAGGCGTGATGTCGATAAGGCTTTGATGATAGCCTTCGGCGCTGTCTTTGCCCTGACGAATTTTTTCTAATCCGCCTTTTTGCAAGCGAATAATCACCGCTTGATGGGATAATGGTGGGGTGTATTGCGGGCTAGTTGGGCCATAAAGCGCCACAAGTGGACGCTGGACTGCCGCCGCAACGTGCATTAATCCGCTATCGTTGGTAACCACGCCTTTGCAATCTGCGATTAAATCTACCGCTTGATTAAGGCTGGTTTGCCCCGCTAAATTTAAGCAATAAGGCTGCAAGTTTTCTGGCAGACTGGCACGAATTTCATCGCCCACTTGTTCATCTTTTGCTGAACCAAACAGACGAATGCTGTAACCTTTTTCAATCAGCATTTGAGCAAGCACAGCATAATGATAATGCGGCCAACGCTTGGCAGGGCCAAACTCCGCACCCGGGCAAAAACCAATCGCAGGGCGATTTTCTGCCTGTGCAAGTTGTGCGTGAAAATGGCTTTTGGTTTGCTCGATTTGTTGGCTACTCACCTGTAAATAAGGGTAAGGAAAGGTCATTTGTGCTGCCGTTGGCACGGCGTTTTTTTCATAAGCCAATGCCACATAGCGCTGCACCATCATTGGGTAATCATTTTTATTAGCGCGTAAATCATTCAAAAAGAAATAACGGCTTTCCCCTTTCCAACCACGGCGGCGAGCAATTTTGGCAAACACAGGAATAAACGCAGATTTGAGTGAGTTTGGCAACACAATCGCCATATCATATTGATTTCTTAAACTTTTCCCAATTTCATAGCGCTGTTTCAAGCCAAAGGTGCCGTGTCCGATGGGCATTGTGAGCGCCCCTCTGACTTCCGGCATTCTTTCCAACAAGGGTTTACACCAATTTGGCGCAAGCACATCAATTTGGCAATCAGGATATTGCTGTTTTAAGCATTGATATAAACTGTGCGACATCATCATATCGCCAACCCAAGATGGGCCAATTATTAAGATGTTCATTCTGCGGTTCTCATTAATGTGTGAATTATATCAATTGTCGGGGAAACGCTATGTTCGCTCACTCAAAAATCGCCAATTTCCCACCGCACTTATATTTAGCTAAAAAGAAAAGTGCGGTGAAATTTCTGCTAATTTTTTACGACTAATCCTGTTTATTTTGGGCGAACATACAGGTTCGCCCTTACATCTGATTTAATTACGTAGTTATGTTATTTATTCAACCACGCCATATATTCGCTGACACCTTCGGCAACGCTTTTGAATGGTTTGTCATAACCTGTGGCGCGCAGTTTGGTGAGATCCGCTTGGGTGTATTCTTGGTAACGGCTTTTTAAATGCTCTGGGAATGGAATGGTTTCAATTTGCCCTTTGCCGTGGAATTTCAATACCGCTTGCGCTACGGCCTCGAAACTTTCCGCTTTGCCCGTTCCGCAGTTGTAAATGCCCGAAATGCCGTGTTGCCAGCACCAAATATTTACTGCTGCCACATCGCCAACATAGACAAAATCACGCAAGAAATGTTCGCTGCCGGCGAACAATTTTGGATTTTCCCCTTTCAAAATTTGGTTATCAAGGTGGAAAGCCACACTGGCCATACTGCCTTTGTGTTGTTCTCTTGGGCCATAAACGTTGAAATATTTAAAGCCGCACACAGGTGATTGGGCTTCTGGCAGGATTTTACGCACATATTCATCAAATAAAAATTTGGAATAACCATATACATTTAAAGGTTTTTCAAATTCACGCGCTTCGACAAAGGTGTCGCTGTCGCCATAGGTGGCAGCGCTGGACGCATAATAGAACGGAATTTGGCGATCTAAACAATAATGTAATAGCTCTTTGGAATATTCATAATTGTTTTCCATCACAAATTTGCCGTCCCATTCGGTGGTGGCAGAACACGCCCCCTCGTGGAAGATCACATCAATCTCGCCTAAATCATCGCCTGCCATAATGGACGCAATGAAGTCGTCTTTATCGCAATAATCCGCAATATCCAAATCCACTAAATTGACGAATTTTGTGCCGTCTTTTAAATCGTCCACCACTAAAATATCTGTGCGTCCAATCTCGTTTAACGCTTTTACGATGTTACTGCCAATAAAGCCTGCGCCGCCAGTTACAATAATCATTTTTCAATCCTCATTTGATTTCAATATTGCCGTTTATTCTAAAGGATTTTGCGCATAAGGGCTAAAGAAATTTCGCGCTCACCACCGCTTTTAGGTTATGATATAGCACAAATCCAGACAAGATTAAGGACACACAATGCAACCACAAGATATTGCCAAATACATTGACCACACCGCCCTTGGCGCAGATAAAACCCCACAAGATATTCTTAACTTATGCCAAGAAGCGCTTGAACACCAATTTTGTTCCGTGTGCATAAACTCCGCCTATATTCCACTGGCTAAGCAGGCACTCACGCAAAATGGCAAAGAGAAAAGTGCGGTGAAAATTTGCACCGTTGTTGGCTTTCCCTTAGGGGCAAATTTAAGCCAAGTGAAAGCCTTTGAAGCCTCAGAAGCCATTAAGCAAGGGGCTGATGAAATTGATATGGTGATTAACCTAGGACTTATGAAAGCACAACAATGGCAAGCCGTAGAGCAAGACATCGCCGAAGTGCTTACCGCCTGTCAAGGCAAAACCTTAAAAGTGATTTTAGAAACCTGCCTGCTCAGCAAAGAAGAGATCGTGAAAGCCTGTGAAATCTGTAAAAAACTGGGCGTTGCCTTTGTCAAAACCTCCACTGGGTTTAACAAAGGCGGGGCAACCGTTGAAGATGTCGCCTTGATGAAACAAACCGTTGGCGATGCGGTGGAGGTAAAAGCCTCTGGCGGCATTCGCGACACTGTCACCGCTCTGGCAATGCTTGAAGCAGGAGCAACCCGATTAGGCGTAAGTGCGGGAGTTGCGATTGTACAGGGGGAGAAAGTGCAAGGAAGTGGCTATTAAATTTTTGTGGGTTTAATGCCTGCTTTGACCGTTTGGAGGAAAAATGCCAAGTAGAACATCGCAAATTTTACAGCTAGTGAACGCGACTGGAAAAGTGAATGTCAATGCCCTCGCCGAGCAATTTGGTGTATCGGTCGAAACCATTCGCCGTGATCTGCGAGCGTTAAATCAAAAAGGCTTATTGCATCGCGTTCACGGCGGGGCGATGAGTTGCCAGTCTAAAGACATTGGGCGTTCCTTTCAAGCAAGACAACGGTTAAATTCTGAAGCGAAAAAATACATCGCACAACAAGCGGTAGAATATGTGTTTGAAGGGGCGGTGATCGGGCTTGATGCCAGTTCCAGTAGCTGGCATTTTGCTCAGCTTATTCCCGATATTCCTTGCACCGTGGTAACCAATTCTATGAACAATATCAATGCATTAGCCAATAAACCCAACATAAAAACCATTGCCACCGGCGGGGTCTATTCCGCCAAATATGCTGCCTTTTATGGGCCGCTCTCTGAGCAATTATTGCTCCGCTTGCATATTGATCTTTGTGTGTTTTCTTGTACTGGCATTGATAGCAATGGTGGCATTTGGGAATCCAACGAGCTGAACGCGTCCATTAAACGCAAAATGATTGACGCCTCTGGGCAGAAATTTTTACTGCTTGATAGCTCTAAATTTGAGCGGAAAAATTTAATCAAACTCGGTGAGCTTTCTCAACTGGATATTTTATTTACTGATCAAGCCCCAAATGAAGGTTTACAAAACTATTGTAAAGAGCAAGAAATTCACCTTGCTTTTTGACCGCACTTTTTCGTTTTAATGCCCGATTTTGCTTTTAATACCAAAAACGGGCATTTTACCCCCTCTAAATCGGGCATTTTTTGTGATCTATTCCGCAAAAATCACACAAACTTGCTAAAAAACTATTCTCTTTTCTGATTTATTGAACAATAAAGTTGATGCAGCACATTGCATAACGATATTGCTCCACCGTTCCATTCTTGCCGTATGTGCGATGAAAGCAATTCATTTTACCCAAGTCGTACTTTTTCAATAAATCTTGCTGACTTTATTCAACACAATACCCATAGCGGAATAAAGCTCGGCTTAGTATAGAGGGAAAACACAATGACAGTATTAAAATCAGCCCCAATTAGAATTGGTATTCGCCCAACCATTGATGGCCGCCGTATGGGCGTGCGTGAATCGCTCGAAGATCAAACGATGAATATGGCAAAATCGGTTGCCAATTTATTAGAAAGCCATATTCGCCATACGGACGGTTCATTTGTGGAATGTGTTATCGCAGATACTTGTATTGGTGGCGTGGCCGAAGCTGCTGCTTGTGCAGAAAAATTTAAACTCGCCAATGTAGGCGCTGTGATTACCGTTACCCCTTGCTGGTGTTATGGTTCAGAAACCATTGATATGGATCCGCATATGCCAAAAGCCATTTGGGGATTCAATGGCACAGAACGCCCCGGTGCTGTTTATTTAGCTGCCGCATTAGCCGGCCATTCACAAATGGGCCTACCTGCCTTTTCTATTTATGGCACAGAAGTGCAAGAAGCCTCTGATACCAGTATTCCTGAAGACGTTAAAGAAAAACTCCTACGCTTTGCTCGCGCCGCACTAACTGTGGCGACCATTCGCGGCAAATCCTATCTTTCTATCGGCTCTGTTTCTATGGGAATTGCAGGATCTATCGTGGATCAAAAATTCTTCCAAGAATATTTAGGAATGCGCAATGAATATGTGGATATGAGCGAAATTAAACGCCGTCTTGACCGCAAAATTTATGATGAGGAAGAAGTGGAATTGGCACTTCAATGGGTGAAAACCTATTGCAAAGAAGGTGTTGATGTCAATCACCCAGATCATCAAGATAGCCCAGAACAAAAAGCGAAGCTTTGGGAAAACGTGGTGAAAATGGCAATCATCACGCGTGATCTGATGGCGGGCAATGAAAAATTAGCGCAGCTCAATTATGGTGAAGAAGCTCTTGGACATAACGCGATTGCAGCAGGTTTCCAAGGACAACGTCATTGGACAGACCATATGCCAAATGGCGATTTTATGGAAGCTATTCTTAACTCCACCTACGACTGGAACGGAGTTCGCCCACCTTACATTCTTGCTACGGAAAATGACTCCCTCAATGGCGTATGTATGCTGTTTGGTAATCAGCTTACTGGGCAAGCACAAATCTTTGCCGATGTTCGCACCTATTGGAGTCCTGATGCAGTGGAACGTGCCACTGGCTTCCGCCCAGAAAGTGGCTTTATCCATTTGATTAACTCAGGTTCTGCCGCCTTAGACGGCACAGGCCAGCATACGGATGAAAAAGGCAATCCTGTCATTAAGCCTGCTTGGGAAGTGACGGAAGAAGATGGCAAACGCTGTGTGGAAAACACCCGTTGGTGTCCTGCGGTGTATGAATATTTCCGTGGCGGCGGTTACTCATCACAATATCTCACTAAAGGCGGAATGCCATTTACGATACACCGTTTAAATATTATTCGCGGCATTGGCCCTGTACTACAAATTGCGGAAGGTTGGTCAATTGATTTACCTGCTGAGGTTCACGACACCCTAATGAAACGCACCAACGAAACTTGGCCTTGCACCTGGTTCGTACCGCGCTTAACAGGCACAGGTGCATTCACTGATGTGTATTCTGTTATGGCGAACTGGGGCGCAAATCACTGCGTTGCCACTTATGGTCATATTGGTGCGGATCTCATCACCCTTGCATCAATGTTGCGCATTCCTGTGTGTATGCACAATGTGGCTGAACAAGATATTTTCCGCCCAAGTGCGTGGAATGGCTTTGGTCAAGACAAAGAAGGGCAAGATTACCGTGCTTGCGCAAACTTTGGGCCACTTTATAAATAATCGCTAAAGGAAAAGTGCGGTGTTTTTTAACCGCACTTTTGAAATAGAACTCTCGGAGGTTTTATGGCAATCGCACTGATTTTTGATTGTGGCGCAACCAATTTACGCACTATTGCTATTGATCAAAAAGGCAAGATTTTGGCCTCTCATCATCAGCCAAATCGCGCTCAACCTGATCCGCAGTATCCCCATTTTTATATTTGGGATATTGAAGAAATCTGGCAGAAGTTGTTAATTTGTGCCGAAAAAACCTTAACTCAGCTCAAACAATCCCATTCTTTGCAAGATATTGTGGGGATTGGCGTCACCACCTTTGGGGTAGATGGCGCACCTTTCGATAAGGCTGGAAATCAGCTTTACCCGATTATTTCTTGGCAATGTCCACGCACCATTTTCATTATGGAAAATCTTGCACAATACCTTGATGTAAACGCACTTTATCAACGGAACGGAATTGGGCAATACAGTTTTAACACCCTATTTAAACTGTTATGGCTAAAAGAAAATGAACCTGAAATTTTGCAAAAAATGGATAAATTTGTGTTCATTTCATCAATGCTTAACCAACGTTTAACAGGTGTTTTTAGCACCGATCGCACAATGGCTGGTACCTCAATGATGACCGATTTGCAAAGCCAAACTTGGGATACGGAAGTGCTAAATGTATTAGGGCTACAAGAAACACATTTTCCACCAATGGTGAGTGCAGGTGAAAAAATTGGCGTGTTATCCACCGCACTTTGTCAGCAGCTAGGGTTAAATCCTATTCCGGTGATTTCTTGCGGACACGATACCCAATTTGCGGTTTTTGGCTCAGGCGCAGGGCTAAATCAACCGGTGCTAAGTTCAGGCACTTGGGAGATTTTAATGGCGCGCACCGAAAAAGCCGAGCCACACATTGAATTTGTGCCACAAGGCTTAACCACGGAATTTGACGCACTATCTCGTTGCTTTAATCCTGCAGTGCAATGGATTGGCTCTGGCGTGATGGAATGGGTGGGCAAAACTTTCTTTGCCGATGTAAAAGATACTGAAGAATATTACCCAACAATGATCGCAGAAGGCTCAGCAGCAACCGTGGGATCACAGGGCATTCGCTTTAGTGGCAAGTTTAATCCTGCGGATAACGGACAAGGTTTCGGGCAAATTGTCGGGCTTTCAATGCACAGCTCGCGTGGGCAAATTTATCGTGCGGCGTTGGAATATATGGCTTATCAACTTAAAGCAGGCTTAGATATTCTGCAACAAGTCAGCCATTTCAAAGCGGAGAGCTTAATTTGCGTGGGTGGCGGTTCTAAAAATCGTCTGTGGAATCAAATTCGTGCTGATGTGCTGAATTTACCTATTGATATTGTGGACGTGGCAGAAAGCACCGTGTTAGGTGCGGCAATGTTTACTCTGGCGGGCGTTGGCGTGTATGACAATGTACAACAAGCGCAAGGCGAAATGCAGCCAAACAAACAACGCATTTTCCCTTCAAATCACACCGCACTTTATCAACAACTGATGGAGAACAAATAATGTTAAAAGGTATTCACCCCAGTCTTTCACCAGACTTATTAAAAACCCTTGCCGAAATGGGACACGGCGATGAAATCGTTCTCGCTGATGCTCACTTTCCCGCTCATCAACTGCATTCACGCGTGCTTCGAGCAGACGGTGTTGGCATTGCCACCTTGCTAAGTGGCATCACACCATTGTTTGAATTTGATGCTTATGTGGACGCACCGCTGATTATGATGCAGGCGGTCAGTGGCGACAGCCTCGATCCCAACGTAGAAATGCGTTATCTCAATGTGATCGCACAGGCTTCAGAAAACCAAAGTGCGGTGCAAAATTTGCCTAAATTAAGCCGTATCGATCGTTTTGATTTTTATGAGCGTGCGAAGCAAGCCTATGCCATCGTGGTAACAGGGGAATGTGCCAAATACGGCAATATTATTTTGAAAAAAGGGGTTACCCCGATTTCGATCCAATAGTAGTAAGGAAATAAAAATGAACAGACAACAGCTCTCAAAAAATTATTGATACTTGCCTTGAAATGACGAAATTAGGTTTAAACCAAGGCACCGCCGGCAACGTTAGCGTTCGTTATCAAGACGGAATGTTAATTACTCCCACGGGAACGCCTTACGAACAAATGACACCAGACAGTATTGTTTATGTGGACAAACAAGGCCATTATGAAAAAGGAAAATTACCTTCCAGCGAATGGCATTTCCATTTAGCGGTATATCAAGCTCGCTCTGATGTTAATGCCGTGGTGCATAATCACGCGGTGAATTGTGCTGCCGTTTCAATTCTCGAAAAACCCATTCCCCCTTTCCATTATATGATTGCTGTTGGCGGGACAGATCATATTCCTTGTGTCCCTTATGCCACATTCGGTACACACCAATTGGCGGAATATGTGGCACAAGGCATTAAAACCTCAAAAGCAATTTTACTCGCTCATCACGGTTTAATTGCAGCAGAACAAAATCTTGATAAAGCACTTTGGCTCGCACACGAAGTGGAAGTATTGGCACAGTGGTATATGAAATTGCTCGCAACAGGCCTTGACATTCCGCTTTTATCAGAAACGCAAATGGCAGAAGTGTTAGAAAAATTTAAATCTTATGGATTGCGTATTGAAGAATAGTTAATTAAATAAGCTCATTTTTCTATCGGTTTTTTTGAAAATGCAATGAGTTTGTTTCTCACACAAGGAGAACATTATGAGTGCTAAAATTCTTGAAAAACAATTTGTCGTCCCCTTCATTTTAATCACGACATTATTTGCACTATGGGGATTTGCCAATGATATTACCAATCCAATGGTTGCGGTATTCCAAACTGTAATGGAAATTCCCGCCTCAGAAGCTGCATTAGTGCAATTTGCTTTCTATGGTGGTTACGGCACAATGGCCATTCCTGCCGCATTATTTGTTAGCCGTTATAACTACAAATCAGGCGTATTGCTTGGGCTAGCCCTCTATGCAGTCGGGGCATTTTTGTTCTATCCTGCGGCACGCTATGAACAATTTACCTTCTTTTTATTCTCGCTCTATATCTTAACCTTTGGCTTGGCGTTCTTAGAAACCACTGCCAATCCTTATATTCTTTCAATGGGTGATCCACAAACTGCTACTCGCCGTTTGAATTTAGCGCAATCTTTTAATCCGCTCGGTTCGATTACAGGAATGTTTGTTGCCTCACAAATCGTGTTAGTGAATTTGGAATCTGACAAACGTGATGCAGCAGGTAATCTGATTTTCAACACCTTATCCGCAGCAGAAAAAGCCGCCGTGCGTACCCCACCGATTTAGAAATTATCCGCAATCCTTATTTAGTTGTGGGACTTGTGGTAGTCGTGATTATATTAGTGATTGGTTTATACAAAATGCCTGCAACTAAAATTGAACAAGGCACAAAACTGTCTTTCCGTGAAGCCTTTAACCGCTTAATTGCAAAAGCAAAATATCGCGAAGGGGTGATTGCGCAAGTGTTCTATGTTGGTGTGCAAATTATGTGCTGGACTTTCATTATTCAATATGCAGAACGTTTGGGCTTCACCAAAGCAGAAGCACAAAACTACAACATTATCGCAATGGGTATTTTTATCGTAAGCCGCTTTATTAGCACCAGTATTATGAAATATCTCAAAGCAGAACTCATGTTATACCTTTTCGCATTAGGCGGCTTCTTTAGTATCCTTGGTGTTATCTTTATTGACGGTGTGGGCGGTTTATATTGCTTAATTCTCACTTCAGCCTTTATGTCCCTAATGTTCCCAACCATTTACGGCATTGCACTTTATGGCTTAAAAGAAGAAGCCACCTTAGGCGCAGCTGGTTTAGTAATGGCAATTGTCGGTGGTGCGTTAATGCCACCATTGCAAGGCATTCTTATTGACCAAGGCGAAATTTTTGGAATGCCAGCAGTCAATGTTTCTTTCGTACTACCACTTATCTGCTTTGTTGCCATTGCAATTTATGGTTATCGCACGTGGAAAGTATTGGAATAATATAAATACAAAAAAAGCAAGATTGTTCGGCAATCTTGCTTTGATATTTAATGCTATCTATTCTTCACTCAAAAAACCACCGCTTTGGTGGTGCCAGAGTTTGGCGTAAAGTCCATTTTGGGCGAGCAATTCGTTGTGCGTGCCTTGTTCTACGATATGGCCTTTATCTAGCACGATTAAGCGATCCATTGCAGCAATGGTGGAAAGACGGTGGGCGATAGCAATCACGGTTTTGCCCTCCATCATTTTATCTAGGCTTTCTTGAATCGCCACTTCCACTTCGGAATCTAGCGCGCTGGTGGCTTCATCTAACAACAGAATTGGCGCATCTTTTAGCATTACGCGGGCAATGGCGATACGCTGACGTTGTCCGCCAGAAAGTTTCACACCGCGCTCACCAACGTGAGCATCATAGCCTGTTCGGCCTTCTGAGTCGCTCAAATAAGGAATAAATTCTGACGCTTCAGCACGCTGTGCAGCAGAGATCATTTCTTCATCGCTAGCAGTTGGGCGGCCGTAAATGATGTTTTCGCGCACGGAACGGTGCAGCAACGAGGTATCTTGCGTCACTAAGCCAATTTGGCTACGTAAACTTTCTTGCGTAACATCACACACATTTTGTCCGTCAATGGTGATGTCGCCGTGATTTGCTTCGTAAAAACGTAATAGCAAGTTTACAATGGTGGATTTCCCCGCCCCTGAACGACCGATCAAGCCCACTTTTTCCCCCGGTTTAATGGTGAGATTAAAGTGGTTTAGCAATGGTTTTTGTGGATCGTAAGAGAAACTGACATCATTGAAGCGAATTTCCCCTTTGCTTACTTTTAATGGCAAGGCTTGCGGTTTATCCACAATAGTATGCGGTTTGGTTAGCGTGTTCATTCCGTCATTTACCGTGCCGATATTTTCAAATAAACGTGCGGATTCCCACATAATCCAGCGGGAAATAAAATTCACCCGTAATGCCATTGCAATGGCGGTAGCAATCGCCCCTACACCAACGCTGCCCTGCTTCCATAGCACAATGCCTAGGATTGCCGTGCTGAGTGTTAAGGTGATGTTAGTGGCGTAAGTGATGGTATCTAAAGAGGTCGCCAAACGCATTTGGGCGTGTACGGTAACCATAAATTCTTCCATTGAACGCTTGGCGTAACTGGCTTCTCTTGAACCGTGGGAAAATAATTTCACGGTGGCAATATTAGCGTAAGAATCGGTAATTCGCCCCGTCATTAAAGAACGTGCGTCTGCTTGGCGTTCTGCAGTTTTGGCTAATTTTGGAATGATAATGCGTAAAATCGTGATAAACGCCACAATCCATAAGGCAAAAGGTAGCAAGAACCACGCATCTAACGCGGCAAGCACAATGCCTGAGGTGATGAAATACACCACGACATAGACCATAATATCCGCAATGGTCAGCACGGTATCACGCACCGCAAGGGCAGTTTGCATAACTTTCGCCGATACGCGTCCAGCAAATTCATCTTGATAGAAACTCAGGCTTTGCCCCAGCATTAAACGGTGGAAATTCCAACGCAATCGCATTGGAAATACGCCTTGCAAGGTTTGCAAACGCACCGCAGACGCAGTAAATGACCAAAATATGCTGAACACTAACAAAGCTGCCATCGCCAAAAGCCAATGGCCTTTTTCTTGCCATAAGGTGGCTGGCGTGTACTTGCCAAGCCAATCCACCACAATTCCCATAAACTGGAACAACACGGCTTCCATCACCCCTGTGCCGACTGTGAGCAACGCAAGTAGCAAAATCCAGCCACGCATTCCTTCCATATTCGACCAAATAAAGCGGATCAACCCTTTTTCGGGCGTTTTCGGTGATTGCTCTGGATAGGCATTTAGGCGACTTTCAAACCATTCAAAAATTTTATTAAACATTGTTTTCCTAGAAATAAAAAAAGGTTCGCAAGGTAAAGCAAAAGGATAAGTGCGGTGAAAATTACAGAATTTTCCTTCCACCGCGCACTTTTTATATTTTTTTGGCATTCATTCGCGAACGCAAAATCGGCGTATTATAGCGAATGCTTGGCTATTTTTTAACAGTTTTATTGAATAAAGCCCATCTGGCGCATTTTCTCTAATACGTCTGCCACAGAAATTTGCGCCATTAAATCTTTGCCTTTCAATTTGGTTGCCCAAGGTAATTGGCTAGACGGTTTGCCAAATTCTTGCTGGGCATTTTGTTCATACACGGAAACCACTTCGGGCAAATTGTTATAAGGGCCTGTGCGTAGCGGGTTATGATAGGCATACAAGCCGATCACAGGGGTGCCTTGAGCGGTAGCAATATGTGCAGGGCCGCTGTCGGGAGCAAGCAGTAAATCCGCCATTCCGATTAAGGCACTTAATTCCAATAATGAGGTTTTGCCGCTCGCATTCACAGGCTGAAAATCACACAATGCGATGATTTTTCGATCATTGCTTGCTCTCTTGGCGCAGGCGAGCCACACAAAATCACATTAATATTTTGACGATGGGCGATATTGGCGATTTCTGCATAGCATTCAGCCAGCCAATCTTTTTCTGATTTGCTTGAGCAAGGGGAAATGAGTAGATTTTTCTGTTGGATCAATAAATTGCCGAACGGCGGAAATTTCTTTTCGCCAATGGCTAAATCCCATTTAGGCGCTTCCACAGGCAAGCCTAAATATTCCACAAATGCCAAAAATCCCGCTAACACGTGCGGATTAGTTGGTTCATTAATTTTACGATTGGTAAACAACCATTGACCTTCTCGCGCACGATTTTTGCTAAACCCCACTTTATAAGTGGCTTTGATGCCTAAGGAAATCATTGAAGCACGCAAAGCCGTTTGCATATTTAATAGCACATCAAAATGCTCGCCACGCAAGGTTTTCCACAAAGCTAAAATGCCTTTCCAGCCGGTTTTTTTGTCATAAGGAATAAAGCGAATCCCTTTCACATTTTGCAATAACTGCATTTCGGTTTTGCCCACAATCCAAGTGATTTGGGTATCTTTCCAATAACGCTGAATTTGTTGTACCGCTGACAGCGCATTACACACATCACCAATGGCGGAAAGGCGTAAAATACAAATAGATTTAGGGGGCGTGGAAAAAAGTGCCATAGATTTACCTTACTTTTTCTGCTTAATGTAGCATTCTTTTTTATTTTCAGTAGAATATTTTCATTGATCTATTCTATAAGAAATCTGCCGAATATGCTTGAACTGCAACAGCAAAACCAATATTTTATTTTTAATCTGGAAACACAACCAGTTGATCCTTGCGCTTATTTTGATCCGCAATTTTGGCAGCAACAGCAGCGTATTCTTGGTTCAGCCAAAGGGCGGGGGACAACTTGGTTTGTGCAAAGTGCGGATCTTTTGTGTAAATTGTGCCTTGCGCCATTATTATCGCGGTGGTTTATTTGGTAAGTTGAATAAAGATCGTTATTGGTTCCACGATCTTCAACACACGCGCAGTTTCGCCGAATTTCATTTGTTAAATAAATTACATCAAGACGGACTCCCCGTGCCAAAACCCATTGGCGCAAGAGTGATTAAAGGCAAAGCGGGCATTTGCTATCAAGCAGATTTACTGAGTGAAAAAATCGAAAATGCGCAAGATCTCACCGCACTTTTGCAGCACCATTCTTTATCCGCTGAAAATTGGCAGCAAATCGGCCACTTAATCCGTCAATTACACGATCGGCAAATCTGCCACACCGACCTTAACGCCCATAATATTTTAGTCCAACATTTCGCCACACCAGAACAAAAATACTGGCTGATTGATTTTGACAAATGCACCGAAAAATCAGGCAATAACTGGAAAGCCCAAAATCTCGCCAGATTACACCGCTCTTTCATTAAAGAAGTAAATAAGCTAGCAATAAAATTTACAGAACAGGATTGGAATGAGGTTTTGAGTGGGTATAAGAGATAATGTAACCGCTATATCTATCTATAAATAAACGTAACTACTAAAAAATAACTAAATCATTCTGATAAAATCTTTTTCGTTCTTCTTAAGAA
>NZ_PQVI01000084.1 GCF_002921145.1 Avibacterium endocarditidis | reverse complement strand
GAAACTCGCTGAGCCTGAGAAGCCGTAACCAACGGTTACTTGACCGCTCACATTCATTTGTTTGCCTTTATAGGTCATGGTATCTTGCAGGCTTTCAATGTTAAGGTTTTCCGCATCAACCATGATGCCGTTGCCTCGCACTTGAGCGCCTTTGATATTGGTGTCGCCACCGCTTTGAATAATGGTGTGGCTACCTTTATCGCCAATATGACTTGTTCGCCAAGTGGTTTCATCGCCATTGCCATAGCCTTTGCCGTAGTTGCCGCCTGCGGTAATCCCAAAAGCAAAACCATCAGAGCCATAACTCACTGCCACACCCGCATTAAACCCACTAGATTTATTTTTGCTGCGTTCTTGGTGGGTTTGTTTGACAGCCAGTAAATTGATTTCATCATCCGCTTGTAAGATTGTGCCTTGTTTGCCTGAGACATCAGAGCCTACAATGTTAATATCTGACGCCTTGCCTGCCCCTGTAGCGGTAATGATTACTTTTCCTCCTGCGTTAATTGCACTGTTTGTGGCAGTGTTGCCTTGAGTATCGGTGGTTTGCACATTTTTTTGTTCGCCATAAGTAATAGACACACTGGCATTCATCGCTCCTTGAGCTAGATTACCATTCGCCATTTGGCTTAAGGTTTCACTGGCTTTCATTAAACCCTCACCTGCTCGATATGCACCCCACGCAGTGTTCGCTGCTGCCATTGCATTAACACGGCTATGTTTGCTTTCGCCCATTTGTTTAGCTTGTTCCGCTACAGCAAGGGCATTTTGCACCGCTTGCACCACAGGAATATTTACCGCAATGGTGAAGCCTTTTTGTTCCATGGTGTGTTTATAATGGCTTTCGTATTTGTCATCGGTTGCCAAAATATCGACTTTTTTCGCACCGATATTCACATCACCTTCAACAGAAGAAACCGTACTGCCTTGTTGTTGGTAATGGTCTTGAGCAAGTAGGGTAGTATTCCCTTTTAGGCTGCCTACTTGGCTGCCTGTAGCGTAATATTTAGTTTGATCATTTTCTGTGGTGTCTTTTTTGCTTCCTACGGTAAAACCAACGCCACCGCCCGAGCCCATTAGCCCTGATTTTTGTTTACTATAAAAATCTTCTGAATAAATACGGTTTTCAGCTTCTTGAATCCTTATGTTCTTGGCTTTGGCAATAAGATTATTTTCCGCTACAACAGAAGAACCCTGTATAGTGAGATTTCCCTTATTTGTATTAAAGGTAACATTTTTGCCATCAATGATTGAGCTTTTGGCTAAATCATTATTGTGTGCGTGTTTACGGATAATGGTGGTTTTGCTTAAGAATCCACTTGTTGTCCCTTTTGAGCTCGAAGAAAGTTGCTCTTTATTGCGTCCTTCTTCAATGCGAATATCACCATTTGAAGAAAGATTAACATCACCATTTTCGCTATGGATTTCTCCTTGGCGAACGACAGTGCCTTGCTCACTCACAAGGGTGATATTGCCTCCTCCATTCAGTTGGGAGCCGACTTCTTGTTGTTGATTTAGACGATAGTAATTATCCGCATCCGCATTGTAATCCGTTTTATTTTGTATATTAATCGTACCAATATCAATCTGTTTGGCTTGAACAAGCATTTCACCTGCACTATTGAGTACAGCACCTTTAGTGGTAACGCCTTGTGGGCTGTAAATGGTCAATTTTCCAGTTTTATCTTTGACATTAATGCTGGCGAGATTATCTAAATTAGTGCGGTTAAATTCATTACCAAAGTCATCTTGATAAGCTCGGCTACTTGTTGTACTTGCGATTTCAACGCCTGTTTTGCCAACTAATGTAGCACGACTTAATGCTTCAATTTTACCGCCAAGGTTGACTAATTTTTGCTCCGCAAGTAAATTAACGGAATCCCCCAAAACAAGCCCTTGGTTATTGAGATTTTGGGCTGAAAGTGCGGTTAGATTTCGCCCGGCAATGGTTCCTGTGTTAGTGATATCGCCATTGAGGCTTCCTACAATTTCTCTTGCTGAAATTAACGCCCCTTGTGAACTCACATCAAGGTTACGGGAAACAAGGTAAACTTGTGGGGTGAGAACAGTCAGTTTCTTGCCACTTGGTAGAGTGATTTCTTTATTCACAAACCACACCATATCTGAGGTTAGCTCTGCCATTTGTTCAGCCGTTAAACCTATGCCTAAACTCAGGTTAAATTTCTTCGCATAATGGATACCACTATCCATTAACGCTTTATATTGTTCGATGTCAGAACTGTAATTATCGAGGAAACGACGCCCCGTAAGTTGATGAATTTGTTCGTTTATCAAGCGTTGTTCATAATAACCATCACCTAATCGTTTCTGTACATTTTCGTGATCGTAACGCAATGCGTTAAACATATAGTCAGAGCCAAGCCATTGTTTACGGTCAATAAAACGAGGATCGGTTTCCACTAAATAGCCATTAGGGGCATCAGGGTTGATTTGATAAAGGCTTGCTTGTGGAAGACGAATATCCACTAAATGGGTTTTAATGGTTGGTATTCGGTCATTTCCTAATTGTTCTGGGTAGTGGGCAACAACCTGACCAGAAATAATTTCATTCTGTGCTGTTGTTGATACATTTTTTAATGCAATGTTCGCACTTTCTGCCTGAGAAGCGATGTTTACGCCAGTGCCATTAACCGGGGAACCAATTTCGTTTAATACCAAGTTGAAATTGAAATGTTCTGTCGGGTGAACATCTTCATACTTTAGACCATTACGATGGTAATGATAGTAACGTCGTTTTCCTTTTTCTTTCTGATACGGTATTCAATACGATAAGTCCCACTATCATTACGATCGATATTGCCAATTAAATCTTCATTAATAAGGGTTGATGTGTCAGAAGATAGGTTATCACGTAGATTTTGGGTAATAACTTTATCATCAAGGGATAAACGATCGCCAATTAATAATTGACTGTATTGATTATGAAGGTGTTGACCAGATAAGTGTAATGATCCACCAATCAGAATTTTAGCGGGATCGCTATCTTCTAGTGTTGTTGTTTCTGTTGTACGGTTATACCACCAAGAATACCAACCAAAACCCGATACTTTTTACCGTTATTTAGACGAAAGTAGGAATGTTGATCTCTGCTTCCATTATTAACATAATATACGCCATCATAAATTTTCCCATTTGTATTGCCTCGATAGCGAGTACTACTATTTCCTAAAGCGTGTTCTTCAAAATATTCTTTCTCTGTTTGAATACCTGTTTTAATATGTAAATCGTGGTTAAAGAGTTTTTCAGTACGAATATCCCCATCACCTAGGGCTTCAATCGTTGCACTACCATTGTCGATTAAGGTCGCTTTGCCCGTTGCTTGATTATGCTCATCAAGCTCACCACCAATAGATAAATTTCCAAGGCTTAATATGAGACTATGATCTTTATTCACTAAAGTATGGATACCGAGATCGAGCTTTTCTCGAGCGGCTATCGTTGCTGATTTATCACCCTCATTTAAATTATTTAATTGTTCAGCTTGAATAGCGAGGTGATTACCATAAATTTTACCCGTACCTAGATTATTCAATATCCCCGTTTTAATTATATTTTCAGTACCATCAATGAGCCCATAGTTTGTCACTGTATTGGTATTAATTAATGTCCGTTTTGATGAAATCTCAGCCTCTTTATTGTTCAGGAGATTTTTGGCTGTAAACATTGCTTGGTTGCCGACAATTAAAGGGGAATTATTGACAAAGCTCCCCGCTGCGCTAAAGGTGAGATTATTCCCAATTTGAAATGCGTGATTTAAGGTAAAATCATCTGTTAATTGGATAACTGCATTCCCAGCTGTTTTAATGGTTCCTTCATTAAGTAAGGTTTTGCTGTTATATTGAACTGTCTCCCAGCCTCCAGCAGCCCATCTTGATTATCAATAACCAGTTGGTGTTGCGGGGATAAAATCGAAACCGTATTCCCACCCAAAATTTCACCGCGTTGATTATTGAGTATTTGTTCAACCCGTGCAGAAAGATTTTCAGTGGCATAAATCCCTCCATTCTGATTATTTAATTGTGAAATATTGAGTTGAAGCTGTTTTCCTTGCAGCCCCTGTGTCGGTGTTGTTTGTGTGGCTTTGGTTTGTTGATTATGGAGTTGTTGAGCATTCACAGTTAATTGATTATCCGCACCAATCAAGGAGCCTTGAGCAGATAAGGTTCGATTATCAACTTCTGTTGCAGCTACACTGACATTCCCACCCAGATTGTGCCTTCTTTATTATCAACTTGTGCAGCCTGAATTATCGTATTCTGTTGCCCGTTGATATTTCCTTTGGTATTAAGGAGTGATTGGGCATTGACCGTTAAATTTTGCCCTGTTGCGATACGCCCTTCAGTATTATTTAATTGAGAGACTTGGTCTAGCAACACTTCGCCTAATCCAATAATGCCTTGATTGGTGCGTTGAGTAAAACGGTTATCTAATAGTGAAGAATGGGTATTCAATGTAAGTGCTTCATCACCGCGTAATAAACCTTGTTGATTATTTATTTCACCTGTCTTTAACGCTGCTCGCTTAGCAAAAATTTGTCCTTGCTGGTTGTTGAGAGAAGCCTGCTGAGTATCAAGCGATAATGTACCTTGGCTACCTAATGCACCCAAAACATTGTTGATCATATTTGAGACTACTGTCAGCGTTTTGTTCGCCAAAATTGTGCCATTCTCATTATTGAGATTACCAGTATTGAGGCTTGTCTCAGATCCGATTATTGTGCCTTTCGCATTATTTAACGGATTTGTATTTACGTTCAGCTTTTTCTCTGTGCCGATAAAACCACTGCTATTATCGATCTGATGGCTGTTAATAGATAAATCACCTAACGCAATAATTCCTTTGCTATTATCATCGGTAAGGGTATTTTTATTGGAGATTTTGCTATTTTTTGTATTGATAGCGGCATTACCAATGCTTTGAATTACGCCATTATCATTGATTAAGTTGCCACTTTCTATGCTCAAATTGTCGCCAGAAAAAACTAAGCCTTGTGTAGAATTAAATTGATTTTTAACACGAAGCGTAAATTGCTTACCCGAAATAAAACGGCCAGCCGTATTATCCACGTTCTCAGCGTCAAGGGTAAAATTTCCTCCCACACTTAAGGTGCCACCTTGATGGGAAATCGTATTGGCATTTAAGCGAAAATGCTCCGTGCCAAGCTGCTGCCATTGTGCATTCTGCATATTTAAATCTTTTTGCGTTGTTTGAATACGCTGTGCAGTCAGTTGACTATGTTGGGTGGAAAGGGTTTGTGGCGTAAAAATGGTTAAATTCTCCACTGCACTTAATTGGCTATAGTTAGCCGTGACATCACCATTATTAGCGTGGAGAGAAATCCCATAAGCATTATTTCTGCTGTGATCTAAATTAATTACTTGAGCCGATACATTAAATTTACCTGAGGCAGCCTGTTGCCCTGCCAGTTGAGCGATATTTTCCGATTGAATATCAATGGTTGCCTCTTGTGCAGATTGTGAGGCTAATTGGTGGGTTTCCTTATTCTCCGCATTCGTGGTGATCACACCGGCAGCAATAAGTGACTCTAGCGTTGCGTTAATGTTAGCGGCTTGGTAATGAATGTTTCCTCGTGCTAAGGTTGTCCCCGTTTGGCTTAAGGTATTCTTTGTTTTTGCGTTGATAGCACCTTGGCGAGCAATAAGTTGCCCATTTTGTTTGATACCCGTATTTGAATGTAATTCAATATTTTGCGTTTTTGTTTCAATACGCCCCGTATTTTCAATATCGAGTTGACTTTTGGCACTGAGTTGTTGAGCGGCGCTGAGTATCCCTTTATTGACAATTTTCCCTTGTGAGTCAATCACTAAATTCTCCGCACTCGCCCCAATATGCCCTGTATTACGCACGCCTAATCCTTGCTCAGTACCAACAAGATGAATTTTTCCTGCATACATACCGCCAAGTTCACTCACATCTAAGGCAAAGTGCGGTGTATTTTCACTGAGATTTTGGCTGTCAATACGGGTAATTTGTAGTTCACTGTCGGTATTGGCAAGATCCGCTTGTTTGACGGTATTTTTCCCTGTAACCACATTGAGCTTTTTGCCTGCCCAAATGCCTGCATTGATTTCTGCTTCTCGAGCAAGGATATCCGTATAATCTACACGGCTGTTATCTAAACCCCGACCGCTGACTTTCATTTTGCCTTTTTCGACCTGAAAGCCTGTTACACGTCCCTCTTCAATCAGTGGTTTGCCTGTGGTCATTGTGGAACGGGTGGCGTTAATCGTGCCACAGCCATCACAGTGCAGCCCATTTGGGTTGGCGATAATTACTTCGGCTTTTTTCCCTGCCACTTCAAGATACCCCTTCAGTTGGGTTGGATTTGTAGAGGTGACTTCATTGAGAATGACTTTGGCTTCACCACGTGCAAGATAGGGATTGCCTTGTATTAATCCAGCTTGTTGAGTTTGAGTGGTCTTGTGGCTGTTATTAAGAATTGCCCCTTTTTTATCTACATTAAAATCCTGGTATTTATTATGGGAAAGCCCTTTATCATTGGGTGTTTGAATATTGACTTGTGGCAATCCATTAGCAGTTTGAAGGATAATGGGTTGCTGATTTTTAGGTGCATTAGGATCGGCTTTGATGATTAAGGTTTCTGCAAATGCAGAGAAGGAAAAAACAAAACCCAAAGCACAGAATAAACGGAAAGTGAGCGGTTTTAAGGTGGCAAAAATCGGTAAAAAACCAACCGCACTT